>JBMFPK010000311.1:0-1004 GCA_049969155.1 Chloroflexia bacterium
CCCGCCTGGGCGAATTTCTCGAAGATGCGTTCTCGGTCCTCCGGCGCGATCCCGGGACCGGAATCGCTTACCCCCAGGACGGCCCATTGCCCCGGCGGCAGCGGATGCGCCGAGGCGGCGGGCTCGGTGCGCACCGTCGTGCGCGCCCACACGCGGATGAAGCCGCCCGCCGGCGTGTATTTCAGGGCGTTGTCCAGGAGGTTCCACAGCACCCGCCGCACCACATCCGCATCCGCGAGGATGGTGGGTAGCGTCTGAGGTATGTCGCTCTCCATTTCCACCCCGCCCTCCCGCGCGAGCGGACCGACCTCTTCCATCACCTCGCGCACGAGTTCGAGCAGGGAGACGGGTGCTTTCCGCAACGGGAACTGGCCCGCCTCGATCCGCTCCACGTCCAGCATCGACTCGATCATACGGGTGAGCCGCTGACAGCTGTGCTCGGCATTGGCCAGAAGCTCTTGCACGGTCTCCTGGCCGATTTTTTCCACGGGATACCCCTGCAGGAGCTGGAGCGTGGAGGAAATCGAGGTCAGGGGAGCCTTCAGGTCGTGCACCAGGAGATCGGTGAGCGTGCTCCGCATACGGTCGATCTCCTTCAGGTAACGGATATCGCGCAGGAGCATGACCGCACCGCGGACGCGCCCTCGCTCCTCCAGCGCCCCGCATCCCAGTCGGATGGGGATCTGTTCCCCGTTCGCGTGAACGAGCGTCAGGTCCATTTCGAAGGAGGCGTATTCCCCTCGGAGGACGCTCGGAAGGAGCGGGGATCGGCCACCGTAATCGAGCGGGATGGCCTCCACGACCGGCCGGCCGAGCAGCTCTACGACCGGCCGGCCGAGCAGCCGCTCCAGGGCTGGGTTCGCGAGCGCGACCCGGCCTTCTGCATCGAGCACCACGAGCGCGTCCGTCAGGCCGGCCAGGATGGCTTCGAGCGATCCCCGGAGCCGTTCCGCACCCCGACGGACCAGCGCCCCGTTCAGCGCGGCGCCGGTCTGCGATACGGC
>JBMFPK010000311.1:1014-3149 GCA_049969155.1 Chloroflexia bacterium
CACGGGAAGCAGCCGCAGATCGAAGTGTCCCGCAGCCCGATGGGCAAGCGCCAGCATTCCGACCAACCGCTCTCCCTGCATAAAGGGCAAGAACAGAAGGCTGCGGAACTCGGAGCGTTGCTCCAGGAGGTCCCGGTATCCGGGGTCAGCCGCCCCGTTCGGCACGATCCACCCGCCTTCGCGGCGTGCGGACCATCGGACGATGCCCCGCCCCAGGAGGCGACGCCAGGCCGCCTCCCGCACCGCGTCCGCACTCGGGCAGGGGCGCAGCATCACGGTCGCTTCTCTCTGCTTCCCGAGGAGTGCGATGGCTCCGTCGTCCGCATCGGTGACCTGGCAGGCCCACGCCAGCGTGCGCTCGAGGACCTCCTGTACGCCCTCGCACCGCGCGAGGGTGTAGCCGAATTGTACCAGCGAGGAGAGGAGTTCCGGACCGCCCGGAAGGTCGGGGTCCAGAGACCGGGTTTCCTCCGTCTCGTTCCCGGGTGCATCCATAGCACCCATGGCTCCTTCCATCCTTTTCCGGCACCGCAACCGCGCGGCGCTGGATACCACCACTCCCTCTCGGTCCCGGATGCGGCCAAGATGGGCGCCTTCGGCGTCCAGAAGTTGCGATCCGAGGCAAGCACTGCCCTTTCCCGACCGGGCCCGGTACGAACGTCCCGCCCGCACATTTCACGGCCCATTATACGGGCGGCTGGGCAGACCGTCAAGCGTTTGACATTTCTGTCCAGGCGGGGTATAATGAATACAAAGACGAAGAACAGGAGGAGTAGGAGGCGTGGCGTCTGCCAGAGAGGGAAGGTCGTAGGCTGCAAGCCTTCCTCGGACGGAGCCTCCGAAGGTCGCCTGGGAGTCGGCAGGGCGAACGTGCTTGTATCAGTAGTCCTGCCCGGTGGTTCCGTTATCACCCGATGAGCGCAGGATGCCCGGTGCATCCTGAAGCAAGGTGGTACCGCGGGATTCCCTCCCGTCCTTGCGACGGGAGGGTTTCGGTTTTTGGGCAGGAGGTCGCCATGCATCCATCGGCCCAGCGGGTCGCGGAGGCCCTGAAAGAGCGGGGGGTGGAAAGCCCGATCATCGAGTTTTCCCAGAGCACCCGTACGGCTCAGGAAGCGGCGGCGGCCGTGGGGGCAAGCGTAGGGCAGATCGTCAAGTCGCTCGTCTTCCTGGCCGACGGCCGGCCGCTCCTGGCGCTCGTGTCGGGCGCGAACCGCGCGGACCCCGCCAAGATCGCCCGGCTCGTGGGTGCGCAGCAGGTGGAGCGTGCGGATGCGGACACCGTGCGCGCGATCACCGGCTTTGCCATTGGGGGTGTGCCTCCCGTCGGGCATATGCAACCTCTGCCGGTGTACCTGGACCGGGACCTCCAGCAGTATGCGCTGGTCTATGCCGCCGCCGGGACGCCCCACGCTGTCTTTGCGATCTCGCCGCAGCAGCTGCAGGAGATCACGGACGCGGCGGTCGTGGATCTGGCGGAGGAGCCGCGGGCCTAAGGGCCGCGTGAGAGGGGGAGTCGCGTGGAAATCGGGATCGCGCGGCAGGCCAAAGCCGGGAGCCGGGTGAGCGGGGACGCCCCTCTGGTGGTGGAAAGGGGGCGGTACACCGTGATCGCGCTCGCCGACGGACTGGGAAGCGGCGAGAAGGCGGCTCATTCAGCCCGGTTGGCCGTCCAGGGAGTGGAGGAGCTGGCCACGGAGGCGTTGCAGGACATCCTGGCCTACTGTCACTACACCATCCTCGCCGCAGGCGGCGTCGGGGTCATGATGGCGATCCTGCGGCTGGATCCCATCGCCCGGGCGCTCGAGTTCTGCGGAGTGGGGAACATCCGCTTCCAGGCCCACAGCCGGGAGCCGATCCAACCGATTGTGCGTTACGGTTACCTAGGCGTGCGCCTGCCTTCGCTGCACGTGTACCGCTTTTCCTATACCCCTGGGGACGCATTTGTCCTCCACACGGACGGGGTCTCCACGCGCTTCCACCTTCACAACCACATTGCAGACCTGCAGGATGGGGCGCAGTCCCTGGCGGAGCGCATCCTGGGTCAGTACGGAAAGGAACACGACGATGCCACGGTCATCGTGGTGCGCACTTAGGAGGAGAACGTGAGCCGATCTGAAGGAATGGCGAAAGCC
>JBMFPK010000312.1:0-3139 GCA_049969155.1 Chloroflexia bacterium
GGTGCTCTCGAGGAGGTCCAGGTCGTTGAAGGGCAGCGTCAGGATCAGCGAGTGGATCGCGCGCGGGATGCCGGAAGACTGCACCTGGGGGATCGGGCTACGGCGATGGCCGAGCACCTGCGGCTTTGCGGAGGCCGTGGAGAAGAGCAGGTAGTCGTGCATCCCGTGGTACTGCCCCTCGAACTTGAGCACCATCTCGCGGCCCGTGTAGGCGCGGGCGATCCGCAGCGCGTGCATCGTCGCTTCCGTACCCGAGTTCGCAAAGCGCACGAGGTCTACGCCACACATTCGGACGATGCGTTCCGCGACCTGCACCTCCAGGGGTGTCGGGTGGGTAAAGATCGTTCCCTCCGCGATCGCCCGGCTGACCCGCTCCACCACCGGTTCGTACCCGTGGCCCAGGATCACCGGCCCGAAACCCAGTTGGTAGTCGATGTACTCCTTGCCGTCCGGGTCCCAGATGTGGGATCCTTTGCCGCGGGCGATGGGGAGGGTGTCCTCACCCCAGTCGCGAAAGTTGGAGGTGACACCTCCGGGCATCACCTTACGGGCACGCGCCATCAGTTCCTGGGACTTCGGCTTGCCCTGCAACATGGCCTCCTCCTTTCTCTACAGCTCGACCCGTTCTTCCTCGATCTCGATCCCACGCCGGGCCAGCTCGGCGAAGAAGGGCTCCGGCGCGATCGCCTGCTCCGGCGGCACAACGCCCTTACGCTCCACCTCGCCCCGCGCCAGCATTTGTGCCCCGATGGAGAGAGGTATCCCGATGTTCTTGTAGTAGGCCGCGGGCCCGCCCCAGCGCTCCTGGGGCGGATGGCGGTTGCGGTAGCGGAAACAGACCGGCCGGCCGTCCTTTTCCCCCCGCACCTCGACCACGAGCCCGTAGCCCCAAATTGGGTTCGAGCGGGATTCCGGAACCGCGGAAAGAAGCGCCCGCACAACTTCGCGTGCGGGCAACGTCTGCTCTCCGAGCACCACGGGCTGCTGCGAAAGGAGCCCTGCCCGCATGAGTGCGCCCATCAGCTCCATCACGTGCGGCGGGAAGCACCCCCGTACGGCCACCCGCCGCACCTCGGGGAAGGAACGGGGAAGGCTGTAGACCTCGTCGTGCGGTACGAGGTAGACCTTCTGTTCCCCGATCCATTCGTGGAAACGGACGCTCTGCTCGCCCGAAAGGGGAGGCGCCGGGTGCCACCTTCCATCCTCGTAGTAAGTCTCGTTGCGCTCCTCCTCGTCCGGCGTGAACTCCCACAGCGTCGTCTCGAGGAGGCCCGGGGCAGGAGCCAGGCAACGGAATGCGGCAAAGGCGATATCGATCTCGCTCACACGATCGAGCTGCTCGACTCCCCAGCGCGCCATCACGTTCGTGATCCCCGGCGTCGCGCCCATACCCGGGATGAAGGTGATGCCTCGCCGCAAGGCTTCCTCGTGCAGCGCGAACTGGGGATCCTCGGAGGAAAGGTCAAGCCCGGAAACCCCCGCGGCAACGGCTGCGCGGGTCACAGGGAGGTCGTAACGGAACGGGAGCCCGTTGACGACGACGTCGAAACCGCGCAGGAACTGGGTCAGCGCCTCCTCATCCCTGGCATCCACCGGAAGGACACGGACACGCGGATCCCCCAGCTCTTGAGCCAGGGCCTGGGCCCGGGCGACGGCGAGCTCGCCGATCACGATCTCCTCAAAGTCGCTCGTTCGAACCAGGTCGCGCGTCGTCTCCGAACAGACCGCTCCGGCTCCGCCCAATACGAGCACCCGCACGATGTCCCTCTCTTGAACGGCCATGCGGGACGCCGCTCTGTGCCCGTCGTCTGCCGGGCGCAACGTCTCCAACTCCCTACCATTCCCCCGCTCAGGACGGCATACGTTCGTCCCGCACGGCGATGTGCAGCTCGCGCAACTGCTCCTCCGTTACCGGGGCCGGCGCACCCATCATCGGATCGACCGCCTGGTTCGTCTTGGGAAAAGCCATCACCTCGCGGATGCTTTCCTCGTCCGCAAGCAGCGCGACCAGCCGGTCGATGCCCGGGGCGATTCCCCCGTGGGGAGGAGCCCCGTACTCGAACGCCTCCAGCAGATGCCCGAAACGTACCTGGGCGTCCTCAGGAGAGTAGCCGAGCAAACGGAAGACACGTTCTTGGACATCACGGCGATGGATGCGGATCGAGCCCGAAGCGAGCTCCCAACCGTTGCACACCAGGTCGTAGCAGTTGGCGCGCACCCGCCCCGGGTCACTCTCCAGGAAGGGCAGGTCTTCTTCCTTCGGGCTCGTAAACGGATGGTGCTCGGCCTCCCACCGCCCCTCTTCGTCGTTCCACTTGAGCAGGGGGAAATCCACGATCCAGGCAAAAGCCAGGAGGTTCGGATCCGCCAGATGGAGCTGCTGCGCGAGGTGCCGCCGAAGGGCGTCGAGCGCGGCGGCTGCGGGCTTGGGCGCGTCCGCTACAAGTAGCACGAGGTCCCCGCTCTCCGCGCCCATCCTTCGGCAAAGTGCCGTGAGCTCGTCCGGCAAAAGGTGCCGCGCTACGGGTGACCGTACCTCCTCGCCCCGCAAGGCAACCCAGAGCAGACCCTTTGCGCCGGCCGCGCGCGCGAGCTCCTCGAGCTTCCCGATCTCGCCGCGGCTGAACCCGGCGCACCCGGGCGCCCGCAGTCCTTTGACCTGCCCACCGGATGAAAGCGTCTGACGGACGAGCTCCAGGCTGCTGTCGCGCAGCACGTCGGAGAGGTCGACAAGTTCCATCCCGTAGCGGAGGTCCGGTTTGTCGGTGCCGTAACGCGCCATGCTCTCATCGTAGGTCAGGCGCGGGAACGGGGAAAGGACCCGTTTGTGGGGAGTGACTGCCGGCACCAACTGGGTGAGGAGCTCCTCCACCAGGTTCAGGATATCGTCCTGTTCCACAAAGCTCATCTCCAGGTCCAGTTGGGTATGCTCCGGCTGCCGATCGGCCCGCAGGTCCTCGTCGCGGAAGCACCGGGCGATCTGGAAATAACGCTCAAAGCCCGCCACCATGAGCAGCTGCTTGAGCTGCTGCGGCGACTGGGGAAGGGCGTAGAAGCACCCGGGATGGATGCGGCTGGGCACGAGATAGTCCCGTGCCCCTTCGGGGGTGCTGCGGGTGAGGATGGGGGTCTCGATCTC
>JBMFPK010000313.1:0-3137 GCA_049969155.1 Chloroflexia bacterium
CTCGTCGCCCCGCCAGTAGGCGCCGGCCACGCGCAGCAGTTTGAAGCCGTCCTCGGGGATCTGCCCTGTGCGTTCGAGATGAGGCCCGCGGCAGAGGTCCGTGAAAGTGTCGTGGGTGTAGGTCGTCAGCGTCGGCACGGAAACCGCGACCGCTTCCCCGTCCTCGTCTGCCCGGCCGGCCACCAGGTCCTCGATCAGCTCCAGCTTGTAGGGCTGATCCCGAAACAGCGCCCGGGCCTCTTCAGGGGTCACCTCGCGGCGGACAAAAGGGTGGTCGGCGCGGATGATCTCGCGCATGCGCCGCTCGATCGCCTCCAGGTCCTCCGGGGTCAGAGGCCGGGGAAGGTCAAAGTCGTAGTAAAAGCCGTCGGCGATCGCCGGGCCGATGCCGAAGCGCGTCCCGGGGAAAAGGTCGCCGACCGCCTGGGCCATCACGTGGGCGGTGGAATGACGCAGCGGGAGCAGCGGATCATCCTGGCGCGCGGGCATCGTTCACCTCCTCCGTAGGAACAAGTTCCAGAAAAGCAGGAACAGGATCAACACGACGACCAAGAGCGTGGTCACCGAGAAGCGGGCAAGCCACGGCAGGGCATGGTAGAGCCTTCCGAGGAAGGTCGGGCGGAGCTGAAGCGCGCGGGCGAACTGAGCCCGAGCCTCCGCATACCGTCCACGCCGGGCGTACAGGTGGCCGAGGTTGAAGCAGGCGGGGTGTTCGACCTCCGGGGGAAGATCCGTCTGCCGGAGAAGGCGTTCCAGCATGTCCTGGGCCTCGTCCCGCCGGCGTTGCTGGAGCGCCAGGAGTGCCAGGTTCAGGAGCGGGATCGGCCGTTCCGGGTCCAGTTCGAGGGCCCGCCGCAACGCGTCTTCTGCTTCCGCGTGCCGGCCCTGTCGGTAGCGGAGAAAGCCCAGCTGGTTGTAGACCGCCGCGCGCGCGGCGAGATCCTCCACGGCCAGTGCCTCGAGTTGCGCCTGCAGTTCGAGTTCGGCCTCAGCGTAGCGGCCCTGGTTCATCGCGACCCAGGCGAGGATGCCGTGGGGACGGGCCAGTGTCGGGTCCAGGAAGAGGGCCCGCCGTGCCTCCTGCACCGCAGCCCCGTAGCGGGCAAGCCGCACCCAGGCGGTAGCCAGCTCCTGGTGCGCCTCGGCGTTATCGGGCTCCTGCTGGAGCAGTTCCTCCAGCAAGCGCGTCCCCTCTCCCGTGCGGCCCGCCTCGAGCGCCTCCCGAGCTGCGGCGAGGAGGTCCTGAGCGGCCCGTCCCTCCCGGCTTTCCATCGGACACACCCCCGTAAACAAATGCCCCTCGTCCGCAAGGGACGAGGGGTTTCCCCGTGGTTCCACCCTGCTTCGGCCTGCAGGTCCTGCCTGCAAACCCTCATTCGTGGCGGATAACGGCGCCACCCGGGGATCCATACTGAGCCGCAAGAAAGCGACCGTTCCGGATCCGGCTCCCAGGGGGTTTTCCCCGGCCTGTGACGAGGAGGGCTTGCAGCCAGCGGCCCTCCCTCTCTGGCGCCCGACCGAGCCGGGTACTCGTCCTGGTCATTGCCCTTCAGTGGGCGGTACTGGATTCGAACCAGTGACCTCTACGATGTCAACGTAGCGCTCTGGACCGGCTGAGCTAACCGCCCAACAATTTTATTATACCACAAAGACACTCCCTCTGCAAATGCGTTGCGTCGGGGCGATGGGCTGCGCGAGCGCTCCCTCGCCCCGACGCGCCAGCTCACTCCACTGCCAGCATCGGCACCCGGGCGAAATCGTCCGGGCCAAGCCGGTCCAGATCCTGCGACGGGGTGTACGTGCTCAGCATCTCCTCCTGGGTGGGGCTGCGCCCTGCGGGCCAGGCGAGGTCGATGATCCGGGTGTGGTTGGTGTCGGCAGGGCCACCGCCGAAGCGCCACTGTTCCGCCACAGGGTTCACATCCCGGACGCGCCAGACCCCGCTCGACGGGTATCCCTCCTGGCCCAGCACCACAGCAAGGTAGCGCCAGCGTGTCGGGTCCCCACCGAGGACCCGCTTGGGCACGCGCACCGTTACCTTGTGCTGCACCGGATCGGCGATGATGTCGAAGGAGGCATCGACAGGCACCGGTTTGCCATCCGGGCCCGCGCGGTAGATCCCGGGATACCATCCCTCGACCCAGATCGCATACTCCCAGCCGTCCCCTTCCCGCAGGGCGGCGTTGCGCCCGGGGAGAAGCAGGAGCGCGCCCCTGCCTCCGGGGCCGTCCTGGTCGATGTAGATGTCGAAGGTCTGCACTGAGAGGCCGTTCGGGGAGTTCCAGACGTTTTCTACAGGCCCGCGCATGACGAACTTGAAGACGATGTTCTCCTCATCGTAGCCCACGGTAAAGGTGATCAGGTCGAAACAGCCGGACTGGAACACGCCGTCCAGGGCATAGGTGTAGGAGCCGGGGCCATGGTCGTCGCCGGCAGGATCCGGCACCACGAGGACGGTGGTCGTGCGCCCCAGGTCCGGGATCACGAGCTTGGCGACACCTACCGCTGGGAGGAGCTCCCGATCCGCCTGGGCCACGGAAACCACCGCCCGCATGTAGAGCAGGTCACCCGCGTCGAAGCGTCCCAGCCGGGCAAACGGGAGGGCCAACTCCAGCGTCCCGCTGCTGGCAGCTGTCGCCTCGATCGGTTCGGCTTCGCCCCAGGCGTTCTTCCCCAGGGCTGGGGAAAGCCCGGCATGGACGCGGCCCTGCTCGTCCACCCAGACCAGGAGCTCGTAGGCGGCCCCGAAACCGAGCACGGTGCGAGGTTCGGCGGTGAGGCCGTAGCGGGAGAACGGGTTCACGGCGGCCGCCCCGGGCACGGAGATGTAGAGGCCCACCTGAGTGTCCTTCATCGCCTCCCAGGGGCGGGCGGCGTCCAGCCGCAGGTAGATGTTGTCCGGATCGAAACCGTAGTAGAAGCGCAGGAGGTCCGATCCCGGCCCACCTTCGTACAGGCCGGCGGCATCCCACTCGCCGGGGCCCGGCACGCCGTCGATCGTGGGTGTGAAGAGGGCACGCAGCGGGGCCGAAGGCGGAGCCAGCCGTTCCGCGATGATCGGCACGTACAGTTCGTCCGGAACCGGCTCGCCAAGGAGTTCGTAGATGCGCATCAGGGTGCTGCGGAACAGCCGATCG
>JBMFPK010000314.1:0-3110 GCA_049969155.1 Chloroflexia bacterium
ACATAACCCGGACAGTCCCACAAGGCCCGGCCTCGGTTGGGAATTCAACCCCGCTATAGCGGATTGCGGGTTACAGGGCACCGCTAGCTCCCCGTCTAGCACGACCCCGAGATTATCTTAAGGTACGGAAGCAGGTTTGTCAAGCACGGTAGAGCATAGTATAATGCGGCCGCCCGGCCGGTCCGGGCAACGGCGCGCTTGCGGAGGAGACAGTGCAACGACGAGATTGGGTCTACCTGTTGCTGATCCTGCTTCTGGTCGGGCTGGCGCTGTGGTTGAACTTAGCCCAGCCCGCGATCGCCTTCTGGCGTCCGGTGCCGCCACCACCGGAGAATGCCACGCCGGAACAGATCGCCGAGGCGCGGGAGCGCGCCCGGGCGATCCGTTCCACCGCCCTCCGCCTGGGGCTGGACCTGCAGGGCGGGATGCAAGTGATCCTCGAGGCCAAAGGTGATCCTTCGGTGACCACGCCCGAGAAGATGGAGACGACGCGTAACATCATCAGCGATCGTGTCAACCCGATGGTGGGCTACGAGGCGGTCGTCCAGCGGCAGGGGGAACGCCGGCTGGTGGTGGAGCTCCCGGGAGTCTTCGACCCCCAGGAAGCGCTGGCCGCCATGCAGCGCACCGGTTTCCTCGAATTTGTGGACACGAACGGCGAGATCCTCCCCGAGGGCATGTACATCACGACCACTTACGGGTTGAGCCCGGAGCAGATCGCGGCGATCACCCGAACGCGCGTCTACCGCACGGTGGTCACCGGGGCAGACCTGGACTCGCGCGAGATCCGCGCGGACAGCGACCCGACGACCCAGGAACCGATCGTCGCCCTGGGCTTCAACGAAGAGGGGACGCGCATCTTTGCCGAATGGACCAGCGCGCATGTGCACGAGCCTTTAGCCATCGTGCTGGACAAGAAGGTGATCTCCTGCCCGATCGTGCAGGAGCCGATCACGAACGGAAAAGCCTCTATCCGGGGTCAGGGGATCGACCGCCGGGAGGCGCAGCGCATCGCCACGCTGCTGCGGTACGGGGCACTGCCGGTGGAACTGCAGGTGGTGGAGAACCGCAGCGTGGGGCCGACCCTGGGCCAAGATTCGGTGAACCGGAGTATTATCGCAGGCATCATCGGGCTGTGCACCGTGCTCCTCTTCATGACGCTCTACTACCGCCTGCCGGGGATGGTGGCCAGCATCGCACTGTGCATCTATACCCTGCTGATCTTTGCCCTCTATCGGCTGATCCCGGTGACGCTCACACTGCCGGGCATCGCCGGGCTGCTCCTTTCCATCGGTATGGCCGTGGACGCGAATATCCTGATCTTCGAACGCATGAAGGAGGAACTGCGGGCGGGCAAGTCGTTGCGCACCGGGATCGAGGCGGGCTTCGACCGGGCCTGGACCTCCATCTGGGACTCGAACCTCTCCACCCTCCTGACGTGCGTCATCCTGTACGCGTTTGGCTCTTCGCTGGGGGCCAGCGTGGTGAAGGGCTTTGCGATCACCCTCTTTTTCGGGGTGATCGTGAGCATGTTCAGCGCGATCACGGTCACGCGCACCTTCCTGCGCCTGCTCTACGACGTGGCCGGCGCGTGGCTCGAGCGGCACAGCCGCCTGCTCCTGGGCATCGCCGTGTAAGGGCGGAGGAGGATAGCGATGCTGCGACTGATCCGACGACGGTACCTCTATTTCGCCCTCTCGGCACTGATCATCATCCCGGGCATTGTCGCGATGGTGATCTCCACTGTGCGCTACGGCACCCCGGTGCGTCTGAGCATCGACTTTACGAGCGGCTCCTACATCGAGGTCGAGTTCGCCAGGCCGGTTCAGGCCGGGGAGGTACGGGAGGTCTTCCTGGACCAGGGGCTGGAAGTCGCCTCGGTGCTGCTTTCGTCCGGCGACCGGGTCGCGATCGTGCGTGCGCAGGTGATGGATGCGGCCACGAAGGACCGCGTGATCGCAGCGCTGGGGGAACGGTTGGGCCCGGTGACGGAACGGCGCTTCGATTCCGTGGGCCCTTCGATCAGCCGGGTAGTGACGCGCAATGCCCTGTATGCCGTGCTTGCCGCGGCGGTTGTCATCCTCGGGTTCATCACCTTCGCCTTCCGCAAGGTGCCGCACCCCTTCCGTTACGGCCTGTGCGCGATCATCGCGATGCTGCACGACATCCTGGTAACGGTGGGGCTCTTCTCGCTGGCCGGCCTGGTGCTGGGGTGGGAAGCGGACACGCTCTTCCTTTCCGCGCTGCTCACGGTGATCGGCTTCTCCGTGCAGGACACGATCGTCGTCTATGACCGCATCCGCGAGAACACCCCCCGGATGCGCGGGCTTCCTTTCGAGGAGATCGTCGACCACAGCCTGACGCAGACGCTCCACCGGTCGCTGGCCACCCAGCTGAACGCGATGTTCATCATGGTCGCCATCCTTCTTTTCGGCGGGGCCACGATCAAGCAGTTCATCCTGGTGATGTTCGTCGGCCTGGTGAGCGGGACGTACTCCTCTCTCTTCAACGCCGTGCCGCTCCTTGTGGTGTGGGAAAACCGGGACATCCCGCGCTTCTTCGCGCGGCTGCGTGGACGCGCCTGACCCGGGAAGCCGTTTGTGGCCGATTTCGCAATTTGACAGCATTATGACGGCATGGTAGAATGCACGCGCCGATGAGGGCGGAAGACCTTAAGGAGGAGGAATCCGATGGAGCAGGAGCTCAACCCTTTCAAGATCGCACAGCGGCAGTTCGACGAGGCAGCGGAGCTGCTCGGGCTCGATCCGGCCACGCGGGCCCTGTTGCGCGAACCGATGCGGGAATTCCACGTAACTTTCCCCGTACGCATGGATGACGGAAGCGTACGCGTGTTCAAGGGCTTCCGGGTGCAGTACAACGATGCCCGTGGGCCCACGAAGGGCGGTCTGCGCTTCCACCCGGCGGAGACGATCGATACCGTGCGCGCGCTGGCTGCGTGGATGACCTGGAAGACGGCGGTGGTGGACATCCCGCTGGGCGGCGGCAAGGGCGGGGTGGTGTGCAACCCGAAGGAGCTCTCCCAGGCGGAGCTGGAGCGCGTCAGCCGGGGATACATCCGCGCGATCGCCCACTACATCGGCCCCGAGATC
>JBMFPK010000315.1:0-3094 GCA_049969155.1 Chloroflexia bacterium
CCCATTTTCGCCTCAATGCCGCAACTGGGCTATGTCCACGACCACGATGCGCGAGATCTGGACCGGCAGGCGGCTGGGGACAGGGCTGATCGCGTAGGCCGCGATGCGGTCCGCATAGCCCTGAAGGATGCGTCCGGCCTCCGCGGCAGGCTGCCCGCGCAGCGCGCGGCGGATCTCCGCCTGCAGGCCGGCGTCGATGCGGTTCACGAGGGTTACCTGCACCCGGGTTCGGTAGCTCCAGGCGTTCCCCGTGGGCTGGGGCGCGACGGGAACGACAGCCCCGTGGACCACCTGGCCGATCTCCTGGCCGGCCTTTTTTCCTCCCAGGCCCATCAGGACGGCCTGCTCGAGTGCCCGGTCGAGCACCCCCGGAGCACTGGCAAGGGCGGTCGCCCGGACGCTTGCGCGAAGGGTGAAGGTGGTTGCCTCCTCACCGATCGAATGGCTGAACGACTCCTCGACCGGCCGGATGTCGAGGGTGCCCGAAAGCACCTCCAGGTCTCCCACCTTCGCGTGGAGCTCCTCATAGGCCTGCTCGCGGAGCTGTGCGAGGAGCGTCTCCCGCAACCGGGTCTGATCCTCCTCGGTCACGAGGGTCACCGGGCGCTCCGAGCCGCCGGAAGTCGGCTGCTGGTTGTAAACATAGAGGTTGCTGACCGGCGCTGCTTCGAACCCAGTGATCGTCCCGGCATCCACGTTCCAGGCGCTTCCCGGCTGTTCGGCTCGGATCGGCACGTCCAGCACCTTCCCGTACTCGATGCCGGCCGGCAGGCCGTTGCTCCACAGCTGCACCGCCGCCGGCACGGTGACGTCCTGAAGCGTGACGAACACCGTTCCCCCGGGGCCCAGGAGCCGCGTGCCGGCGGGGACGTAGACGTCGTACAGGTTTGCGTTGCTGAAGGAGACTGTCCCCTGCGCCGTCCCATCGGGAACGAGCGCGGAGCCGGTGGCCGTGCCGGATGCCTCGGCCGTCAGCTGCACCTCGATCGGTTTGGCCAGGATGGCCAGCGTGTCCCCTTCGACCTTGGGGCCAGCTTCAGCTCCTTTCGCCGGCACCGTATCGCTCAGCACGACGGTCAGGACAATCTCCATCTCCCGCGTCCCGGCAGGGGCCGGTGTGAGGGCCACGACGGTGCGGGGAAGGGAAAGGGCATAGACCGCAACCAGAAGCACCGTGAGCCCGACCACCCCGGCAAGCCCCCACAGGTAGTAGCGGAGCTTCACCCAAGGGGAGGTAGGTACCTTGGCAGGCACCAGAGCCACGGGCACCTCCACCGCCTCGGGAGCCGGAGCCCGTTTGAGCGTCCCCTGCAAGCCCCGGCCAACGGCCGCGAAGCTGCCGGCAAGGGAAGCCAGAGCGGCGCCCAGGGGCGCCACGGCGCGCCGCAGGGCCCCCAGATCGGGGGACCAAGAGGGACGCCGGCCCGGTGTAACCTCCCCTTCTGCCTCCGGAGCCCTTTCGCCGACCTCCGGAACCTCGACCTCCTCCACCTCGGGGGTCGGCCCGAGCATCTCCTCGAAGGAGACCGGGGCTTCGGCCTCCGGCGGCGCAGCAACGCCGATCGGCTCGGGCGGACGGGTGGAGACGACAATGCGCGGCTCCTCGGGAGCCGCTGGCGGCACATCTCGCGCGCGGGCCTCGGGCTCGAGCCGCACGACGTCGAACCGGCAGACCTTGGCCATATCGCACGTCTGGACATCGGCGGAGTAGATGGTCACGTTCACGCCGGTGACATCGCACGCCTTCCGGAGCATGGTGAAGCCCCCCAGCGTCTGGAGCGCACGCGTCCCCGGGGGTACCACCAGGTTCACCTGGCGAGCCCCGGCGGTACGCACCTTTCCCAGAATGGTGTCGGCGTCGTCCTCCGGCTTCAGCACGATCGTCGCCGAATCGTCGGACATCGTTTTCCTCCTTGCCCGGACAACAACCCGCCCGGAGGGACCCTCCCCAATTCGGCCGCCTTTTGCCCGCATATGGAATAGGCCAAGATCCTCCTATCCGCGATCGCGCTACCCACTGGCCCGTGCGGCCACCTCTTGCCGGACCGTTTCATAGACCAGAGCCAGCGCTTCCGGCAGCCGCTCCACCTGCGGTCCCCCACCCTGCGCCATCTCCGGCCGGCCGCCCGCGCTTCCACCGACCAGCTGCACCGAGGGGCGAAGGATACGGTCTGCACGCAGACCGCGGGCAACCACATCCGGCGTCACCATGGCCACCCAGCGGCTCTGTCCTTCGATGACGCTGGCCAGCACGACCACGCACGAACGCAACCGCTCCTTCACCATATCCCCGGCCTCGCGCAGCCGGGCCACGTCGGGCAGGTCCACCTGCCCGCTGAGCACCGGGATGCCGCCGATGTCGCGCGTCTGCGCTAGTAGGCTTTCTAGCTGCAGCTGAGCGAGTCTGCGCTGGAGCGCGACGATCTGCCGCTCGCGCTCCCGGCCTTCCTCCTGCAACGCTTGCAACCGCTCCTCGAGCCGGGATACAGGCACCCCCAGGGTGGCGGCGATCCCTTCCAGCCGTCCTGCCTGCTCCCGGGCCCATCGGATCGCACCTCGTCCGGTGACAGCTTCGATGCGACGCAGGCCGGCACCGATGCTGCTTTCGCCCACGATGAAAAAGGCGCCGATCTCGCCCGTACGACGGACGTGGGTACCGCCGCACAGCTCCCGCGTGTGATAGGCGTCCTCCGACTCCTCGATGCTCACCATGCGCACCGTCTCGCCGTACTTTTCGCCAAAAAGCGCGATCGCGCCCCGACGGAGCGCTTCCTCACGCGGGAGCACGCGCGGGACAACCGGAAGGTCGCGCCGGATCGCCTCGTTCACCCGGCGCTCTACCTCCTCTATCTCTTCGGACGTCATCGCCCGCAGATGGGAAAAGTCGAAGCGCAGCCGCTCCGGCGCCACGAGCGAGCCGGACTGTACCGCGTGCTCCCCGAGCACCTCCCGGAGAGCCCGGTGCAGGAGGTGGGTGGCGGTGTGGTTTCGGGCGACATCCGCACGCCGCTCGGCATCGACCTGGGCCTCGACGGTGTCGCCCACCTCCAGGTAACCCTCCTCGACCTCGCCGAGGTGCACGATGCGCTCCGGG
>JBMFPK010000316.1:0-3053 GCA_049969155.1 Chloroflexia bacterium
CCGGATACTGGCCCCGCATCCGGGAGATCTGCGACCGATACGGCGTGCTGCTCATCGTCGACGAGGTGATGACCGGCTTCGGACGCACCGGCAGGTGGTTCGGCATCGAGCACTGGGGGGTACAGCCCGACCTGATGACCCTGGGCAAAGGGGCAGCCGGAGGCTATTTCCCCGTCTCGATCCTTGCCGTACGCGGGGCGGACGCCCGTACGGTCACAGAAGCGCATGGCGACTTTCAGCACGGGGGCACCTTCTCCCACCACGCGGTCGGCGCTGCAGCGGCCCTGGCCACACTGGAGTACCTCGAGCAGCACGATCTCGTAGCCGCAGCAGCAGCCCGGGGCGCGTACTTGGGGGCGCGCCTCCAGGAAGCCCTGGGCGATCTCCCTCAGGTGGGGGAGGTGCGCGGGCTCGGGATGATGTGGGGAATCGAGTTTGTCGCGGATCGCGACTGCCGCACCCCCTTCCCACCAGATGCGCACGTGGCCCAGCGCATCTGCGATCGCGCCTTTGCGGAAGGGCTGATCCTGTACCCCGGCCACGGGGGAGCGGATGGCGTGCGCGGGGACCACCTGATGGTCGCCCCACCGTTCGTCATCACGGAGGCACAGATCGACGAGCTGGTCGGCCTGCTCAGGGAGGTGTGTCGGAGGTTCTTTTCCACGGGTCCATCGGGTCGCGCCGACTTGCACATTTGACGCAGGCCCTGTATAATGGGCTCCAAGGCAGCAGGGCATGGCCGCCCAGGAGAAGCCCAACGTGGGCCCGGGGAAGAAGGATTGACGCCCGATCTTGAGGTCACCCTAGCTCCTCATTGTCCACGGGAACTCCGACTGCGCAACCCGGTGATGGTGGCTTCGGGTTGCTTCGGCTACGGCCTCGAGTACGGCCGGCTGCTCGATATCCAACAGCTGGGAGCGATCGTCACTAAGGGTACGACGTTGCGTCCGCGCGCCGGCAATCCCCCTCCCCGTCTGGTCGAGACCCCCTCCGGCCTGCTGAATTCGATCGGGCTGCAGAACCCCGGCGTGGAAACGGTAGTGGCCGAGTATGCCCCCATCTGGGCCCAGTGGAGCGTGCCGGTCATCGTCAACATCGCCGGGGAGACCGTCGACGAGTATGCCGAGTTGGCCCGCCGCCTGGATGAGGTCCCCGGGGTGGCGGGGCTGGAGGTGAACATCTCCTGCCCGAACGTGGATGCCGGTGGGCTGGCGTTTGGGACAGACCCTCGGATGGCAGCGGAGGTGACACGGGCCGTACGACGGGCCACTTCGCTCCCCCTTCTCGTGAAGCTCACGCCCAATGTGGGGGACATCATGGCAGTCGCCTCCGCAGTGGTGGCAGAAGGGGCCGATGCGCTAACGCTGGTGAACACCCTGCGCGGGATGGCCATGGACGTCGAAGCACGGCGTCCCGTGCTGCCGAGAGGGATTGGGGGGCTGTCGGGCCCGGCGATTCGTCCGATCGCTCTGGCTATGGTGTACGAGGTTGCCGGGGTAGTGGACGTGCCGGTTGTCGGCGTCGGGGGGATCGTGAGCGCGCGGGACGCGCTCGAGTTCCTCCTTGCAGGGGCAACAGCGGTGCAGGTCGGGACGGCCTGTTTCCTCGATCCTCAAGCTCCTTTGCGCGTGTTGGAGGGGATCGTCGGGTGGATGCAAGAAAAAGGCGTGGGGTCGATCGGGGAGTTAATCGGCGCGGGGAGACAGAAAGGAGGCTTCAGTGGCCATCTGGGCAATTGCGCACCGGGGAGCTTCGGACAAGGCACCGGAGAACACGCTGGTCGCCTTTGAGCGCGCGCTCGAACTAGGAGCAGATGCCCTCGAGTGTGACGTGCATCTTTCGGCGGACGGCGAAGTCATGGTCATCCACGACGAGACCGTGGACCGCACGACGGATGGCCATGGCACGGTCTCCGGTATGACCTTGGCGGAGCTGCAACAGCTGGACGCAGGATCGTGGAAAGATCGGCGCTTCGCCGGCCAGCGCATCCCCACCCTGGCGGAAGTCACGGAACTCGTCCGGGGCCGGGCACAGCTCTTCGTCGAATTGCGAGGGACTTCCCCGGAACTCCCGGCACGCGTCGTTCAGGTGTTGCGCAAGGGTGGGGTCGCGGAGCAGGCGTGGCTGTTTGCGGCCGACTGCCCGGTGCTGGAGGAGCTCCGGCAGCTCGCTCCGGAGATGCACGTCCGCTGGCGCGAGGGCATGGAGGCGGGCGACTTTGTACTGACCTGGCCGGAGCGCCTGACCGCGGCCACGGTCGCCGTCTTTCGGGAGCGCGGTCTGCGCGTCTTTACCACGATCCGAGACCGGGTGGGAAACAACGATGCCCGGCTGATTGCCTCGAGGATGGTCGAGCTGGGGATCGACGGTATCATCTGTAACCGGGTGTGGCTGCTGCGGGAGGTCTTCGGCAGCCTATCTGCTCCTCCGCGAGAGGTGTGAGCCATAGGCTGATCCGTTGCCATCCCGGGCAAACGGTTTTGGCAGCCCCGGGCAAGTGGTGGTATAATCGCAGCGGCACGGTATGCGTTTCTACATCCGGGAGGTGTACGATGGCCTTCAAGATCACAGAGGACTGCATCGCCTGCGGCGCCTGCGAACCGGAATGCCCCAACAAGTGCATCAGCGAAGGGGATCCGATCTACGTGATCGACCCCGAGCGGTGCACCCAGTGTGTGGGCTTTTTCGACACGCAGCAGTGTGCTGCGGTGTGCCCGGTGGACGCCTGCGTCCCCGACCCGGACCATCCCGAGACGATCGAGCAGCTGAAGGCCAAATACGAGCGGCTCCATCCCGGACGGGCTCCTACCGGCGGCTGGTAGGCCCTTACCACCCCGGGGCACCTCCAGGAGGGCGATGCGTTGGTCACCTCCGGCTCCCCTCGCTGCCCATCGTGCGGCGCGGATCTGGGCTGGGGAGTGCAGGAGTGCCCGTATTGTGGGGCAACGCTGATCCCCCGGCGCCCTCAACTTCCCGGAGGCATCCTCAGCGGCCCCTTTCCGCGCGCGCTGCGTGTCGAGCGGCGAGGGTTTCTACGGGCAGAGCACGCGTTG
>JBMFPK010000317.1:0-3049 GCA_049969155.1 Chloroflexia bacterium
TGTCTGACACCCGTACGGCTGGCCAAGGCCGCACCGCACGCCCTCGTGATGCATCCCGGTCCGATGAACGAGGGCGTGGAGATCTCCCCCGAGGTGGCGACCTGCGCCCAGTCGGTGATCGAGGAACAGGTGACGAACGGTGTGGCGATCCGCATGGCCCTGCTCTACATGCTGGCGGGGCGGAAGGCAGAGGCGTAGGAGGAGGCGGCAATGCGTCTTTGGATCCGTGGTGGCTGGGTGATCGACCCCTCGCAGGATCTGAACGCGGCTGCGGACCTGGTTGTGGAGGACGGCCGCGTTGCCGGGATCGTGCATCGGGGTGCGGAAGGGGTCTCGATCTCGGCGGATCGGGTGCTGGATGCCTCGGGGGCGATCGTCGCGCCGGGGTTCATCGACCTGCACTGTCATCTCCGCGAACCGGGGGATGAGGACAAGGAGACCGTCGCCACCGGGACCCGCGCGGCCGCAAGGGGCGGTTTCACCGCGGTGTGCGCGATGCCGAACACGACTCCCCCAGCGGACACGGCCGCAGCCGTGCGCCAGCTGTGCGAGATCGCCGCGCGTAGCGCGGTCGTGCGCGTCCTGCCGGTCGGCACAGTGACCAAGGGGCGTGCGGGGAAGGAGATTGCGGAACTGGCGGAACTGTGCGAAGTGGGCGCCGTTGCCTTCTCCGACGACGGAAGCCCGGTGGTGGACGGCCGGATCATGCGCCACGCCCTTCAGTACAGCACGATGCTCGGGCGGCCCATCCTCTCTCACTCCGAGGAGCGCGACCTGAGCGCCGAGAGCGACATGAACGAAGGCCCCTACTGCACGCTCCTCGGGCTTCGGGGCAACCCGCCGGCGGCAGAAGTGGCGGCGGTAGCCCGGGAGATCGCGCTTGCGGAACTGACCGGAGGGCACGTGCACATTTGTCACGTGACCACCGCCGGCGCGGTCGAGCTGATCCGCCAGGCGAAGGCGCAAGGGGTGCGCGTGACTGCGGAAGTCACGCCGCATCATCTCACCTTGACCGACGCTTGGGTAGCCGGCGGCAGCCTGGCCGGCCGGCTGGCGCTCCCGGATCACGAGCCGCTCATCCCAGTGCCCTCCGACCTTCCGCCGTACCACACATCCACGCGGGTGAGTCCGCCGTTGCGCACCCGGGTCGACCTCGAAGCGCTCTGGGAAGGGCTGCGGGACGGCACGATCGACGCGATTGCCACGGACCATGCGCCCCACACTTGGGTGGACAAGGAGTGCGAGTTCGGCTACGCGGCGCCGGGGATTTCCGGCCTGGAGACGGCGCTCGCATCCGTGCTGGTGCTGGCTCGGAGAGGGATTGTCGAGTTGCCGGTGCTCCTTCGCGCGCTCTCCTGGAACCCGGCGCGGATCCTGGGGCTTCCCTACGGGACGCTCCAAGTGGGCCGGCCGGCGGACATCGTGATCTTTGACCCGGAGGCGGAGTGGGTGGTCGATTCGGCCGCTTTTGCCTCCAAGGGGAAGAACACGCCGCTTGCGGGGGTGCGACTGCACGGCCTTGTGCGCTGGACGCTGGTCGAAGGGCAGGTGGTCTGGGGACCTCCGCCGGAGCCGGGCGTCTGAGCGGCGTGTGCGGGGGAAACTGTCGTTGTCCGACGATTTCTACCTGAAGCTCGGCCTCTTCCTGGGAGGGGTGTTGCTCCTATTGGGAGGGGTAGCGGTCGTTGCCCGCTGGTGGGGCCGGCTGTATCGCGAGGTGGAGGCAGGGCGTGCCAGCGTCGCACGGCGCGTGCTGAAGAACAGCCTGACGCCGATCGTCGCCAACCTGATCAACAAGGCGATCGATTTTGCCTTCGCCGTCGTGGTGCTCCATTACCTGGGCGTGGAAGGAAACGGGCGCTATGCCATCGCGGCGCTCCTGGTCGGACAGTATCTGACGACGGTGAGCGACTTTGGCCTGGGCATCCTGGCCAGCCGAGAGGTCGCCCGCAACCCGTCCGAAGCGAACCGGTACCTCTGGAACACCACCTGGCTCCGCTGGGCGGTGGGAGGACTTTCGCTCCTGGTCATTCCGGCGATCGTCCACCTCTACAGCCTGACGCGGGAGCCGATGCACCCAGAGACGGTCGCCGCGGTGTGGCTCCTGGGGCTCAGCCTCTTTCCGGCGAGCTTGGCGGCTGCGGTGAGCTCCCTCTTCACCGCTTACGAGCGCATGGAGGTGCCGGCCTTTGCCGCGTTGCTCACGAACGGCCTGAAGGTCTTTGCCGGTGTCGGGGTGCTCGTTGCCGGGTGGGGTGTGGTCGGCCTTGCCGCCTCGGCGCTTGGGGTGACGTTCGCGAACGCGGGCCTGTTTCTCTACCTGCAGTACCGGCTTTTGTTTCGACCGCGCCCGGAGCTGGACCTGGGCCTGTGCCGGTGGATGCTGCGCGAGGCGTTCCCCCTACTCCTCAACAACCTCCTCCTGCTCGTCTTTTTCCGCTTCGACACCTTCCTCCTCAAGCCGTACCACGGGGATCGGGCCGTAGGCGCCTACGATGCCGCCTACAAGTTCCTGAACGCCACCACCGTCATCCCGGCCTACTTCACCATAGCGCTCTTTCCCCTCTTCTCCCGTTATGCGGTGCAGGACCGGATACGGCTCGGGCAGGCGTATCGGCTGGCGCTGAAAGTGCTGTTGATCCTGGCTTTCCCCATCGCGGTGGTCACGAGCGTCTGGGCGCGTGTGCTGATCGTGCTGGTGGGCGGGAGGGACTTCTTGGAGGCCGGTTCGGCGACGGCCCTGGCCATATTGATCTGGTTCCTGCCGCTCAGCTACGTCAACGGGGTCACGCAGTATCTGCTGATCGCCCTGAACCGGCAGCGCTGGATCACGCTCGCTTTCTTCATCGCCTCGGTGGTGAACATCGCCGCCAACTGGGCGACGATCCCCCGCTACGGCCTGCTGGCGGCAAGTGCGATCACGATCCTGACAGAGGTAGTGCTGCTCCTCTGCTTCTGGCGGATCGTGCGGCAGGAGATGGGGCAGCTGCCCCTGTGGGAGGTCGCGTGGCGGCCAGCGCTGGCAGCGGTGGCTATGCTCCTGCCGACC
>JBMFPK010000318.1:0-3048 GCA_049969155.1 Chloroflexia bacterium
GTCTCGCCGGACGGCTTCCGGAAGATCAGTTCCGGCGGGGGACTCCAGGTTTCTCCTCCCACCGGTCCGGCTTTGAGCGCGGCACGCCAGTGGGCAAGCGCAGAAGCCGGGTCGGCGTACGCATCCAGCGTTCCCAACCGCAGATGGGCCCAGGCCTGCCAGTCGGGTGGTGCCGAATCGGCCAGGAGCGATGCGAACTCCTGCCGCGCCTCGGCCATCGCACGGCTCTGGTAGGCGGCCTCTCCCCGCAGCGCGTGGACGAGAAAGTGGCCCCGGACCGAGAGCCCTTGCCTCCAGGCTTCTTCCGCGAGCGTCCGTTCGCCGCGCTTCCACTCCAGCCATCCCAGGCAGGCCCAGCTGTTCGCGTCCTCCGGATGCAGCTGCACGGCTGCCCGAAGCCGTTCTTGCGCTTCCTGCTCCTCTCCGCGCAGCAGGGCCAGCTGACCGAGCCGCCCCAGGGCACGGTCCCCCTCGGGAGAAAAGAGGGCCTGGCGGAACGCGATCTCCGCGCGGAAAAACCGCCCCTCGCCCAGGGCCCGTTCTCCCCGTTCCACGGCCGAGGGCGTGCGGACCGCCGGCCGGCCGAGGGAAGCGAGGCGGGGAAACAGTACGCCCGCGACCAGGAGAAGGCCGGCCAACCCCACTGCCCGACTGCTGCGAAAGCGCTGGCTCATACCCAAAGTTCCCGGTACACCTGGAGGTAGGCGTGCGCGATGCGCTCCTGGCTATAGCGGGAAAGCACACGCTCACGCCCTCGCGCGCCCAGCTCATGGCGCCGGCCGGCATCCTCGAAAAGCGCGCGCAGGCACTCCGTCAGCGCCTCCACGTTCCCCTCTGGGAACAGAAGCCCCGCATCCCCGATGACGTACGGGATTTCCCCGGAATCCGAGCCTACCACAGGTACCGCGCAGGCCATCGCCTCAACCACCACACGGCCGAACTGCTCCTTCCAGGTCGGCGTGGTGCGGGAAGGCAGCACAAGCACATCCATCTCCCGGTAGTGCTGCGGCAGTTCGGACGAACGAACGCGGCCGCAGAACTCGACCCGATCCTGCACTCCTAGGGTTTCGGCCCGCCGCCGCAACGCGGCCTCCAGGGTGCCGGTGCCGATCAGGCGCAGGCGGACGGTCGCGGGCAACCGGGCGACGGCCTCCAGCAGGTCCAGCACGCCCTTCTGGGGAACCAACCGGCCTACATACCCCACGGTGAACCCCTCTGACGGGCGGTACGACCCTGGACAGAAGGTCTCCACGTCGACCCCGAACTGGGGAATCACCGCGAGAGGACCCCGGTACCCCCTTTCCTGGAGGATCGAGGCAGCTTCTCGGTTCCCCGCGACGGCATAGGCTGCGTGTGCAAAGTTGTACCGCTCGAACCAGCGGAACGGCGGAGGAAGATGGCGCCGGATGTTGGCCCAGTTGAAGAACAGACAGCGCGCGCCCAGGTGAACGCCCCAGCGCATCCCCTGGTAGGTCGCCAGGTTGAACGACTCCTCATCAATGTGGAGGACATCCGGGCGTTCGCTCCGCAGGAGCTGCCCTAGGGCACGCCAGAAGTAGAGGTGAAAGTGGCCGTTCCAGGCGATCTCGCGCACGAGCAGCCTGTAGCCGCTCGCAGGAACCTGCTCCAGACCGATTCGCCCGACTCCCGGCTCCGCCCAATAGGGCGGAACCACCGCGACGAGCTCGACATCCCGTTCCCTTGCCAGCCACCCCAGCTGGCGTTGATAGCTCGCGAGGACCAGCGCTTTGCTCAGGATGAGGACCTTCATCTCACATCCGCGTCGGAGCCTCGATGCCCAGCAGGCGCAGACCGTTGCGGATGCCCTGGGCCACCGCGGCAACCAGCGCCAGCCGCGCGCCGCGCACCTCCTCCGGCGCCGCCAGGATCGGCAGATCGCGCCAGAACCGGCTAAAGTCGCGCGAGGTTTCATACAGCCATTCCGCCACGATGTGCGGCGCATACTCCTCCGCCGCCTGGCGGACCGCTCGAGGAAAGCGCGCAAGATGCTTGATCAGCGCCTGTTCCTGGGGCTCCACAAGCAAAGTGGCGTCGTACGCCTCGGGCACCCCTCCCGCCTTCTCCAGCACGCTGCAACAACGGGTGTGGGTGTACTGGATGTACGGCGCGCTGTTCCCCTCGAAGGAGAGCATCCGATCCCAGTCGAAAACCACGTCGCGCCGCCGGTCCTGGTAGAGGTCGTTGTACACCACCGCGCCGATGCCCACCTGCCGGGCGATCTCCCGCTTCTCCTCCTCGCTGAGCGCCGGGTTCTTCTGCTCCACGATGGCTCGGGCGCGGGCCTCCGCCTCGTCCAGGAGTTCGTCCAGGAAGACCACCTCGCCCTCGCGCATCGAGAAGCGGCTCCCGTCCGGTTTGACGATCGTGCCGAACGAAACATGGATGCACCGCGAGGCGAGCTCCACATACCCCATCCGCTCCAGGATGCGGCGCAGCTGCCGGAAGTGAAGCTCCTGCTCGGCCCCGACGACGTAGAGGATCCACACCGGGTCGTATTCCCGGTAGCGGTGGAGCGCCGTGGCCAGCTCGCGGGTGAGGTAGAGCGTCGCCCCGTCGCTCTTGCGCAGCAGCGTGGATCCCAACCCGTCTTCCGTCAGATCCACTACGACGGCAGGGCTGTCGGGGAGCTGCTGAGCAGCCCCTTTCTCCAGGGCTTCCTGGATCACGTCCTCCAGCATCGGTTCGTAAAAGCTCTCGCCGCGATAGAGGTCAAAGTGCACCCGCAGCCGGCGATACGTCTTTTCGAACTCCCGGATCGTCAGATCCATAAAGCGCTGCCAGAGCGCTCGTGCCTCCGGATCGCCCGCTTCCAGTCGCGCGAACCAGCGCCTCCCTTCCTCCTCCAGCTCGGGGTTTTCCTGTGCTTCCCGATGAAAGCGGGCGTACAGGTCGACCAGATGGTCGATCGGGGCGCGCTCCATCTCCTGTTCATCTCCCCAGGCCTTGTAGGCGTGGATCAGCTTCCCGAACTGCGTCCCCCAGTCGCCCAGGTGGTTGTCCCCGATCGTGTGGTATCCGAGGAAATCG
>JBMFPK010000319.1:0-3047 GCA_049969155.1 Chloroflexia bacterium
GAGGCCGTCCAAGGGCAAGTCGAGCGCCTGCTCAGCGGCTTGCAACGAGCCGAGGTTATCCGGGCTTCGCTCGCTTCTCAGGGCGGCATCGTCCTTACACCCGACCTGGACACCGCCGTTCGCCTGGCGGACGCGTTTGCGCCGGAACACCTGTGCCTGGCCCTCCGACAGCCGGAAGAATGGGCGCCGCGCATCCGGAACGCCGGCGGCCTTTTCCTTGGCGAGTTTTCGTGCGAGGTGCTGGGCGACTATGTGGCGGGGCCGAGCCACCTGATGCCCACGGGGGGGACAGCCCGGTTTGCTTCCCCCGTGAACGTGTCGGACTTTGTCCGGGTGATGTCCGTCGTCGCGCTGGATCAGCCGCTTTCCGCGCGACTGGCACGCTCGGCGTCCGTGCTGGCCGCCGCGGAGTCGTTGAGCGCGCACGCGACAGCGGCACGCTTCCGGGCCGAACCATCCGCAGAAACGGTATCCTGGCCCGACGAGGGACCGACGGCCGAGGCCTTGATCCGCGCGGATATCGCGGCCCTGGAACCGTATGCACACGTTTCTCCCTTGCCAGAGGAGGCCTCGGAGGGCGTGATCAAGCTCGATGCCAACGAGAACCCCTACGGACCTCCGCCCGGAGTTCTGAAGGCGCTCCAGAGGCTGGAGAACGTCCACCGGTATCCGGATCCCGACAGTCGGGCGCTGCGGCAAGCGCTTGCTGCCTGGACGGGCGTCCCGGCCGAACAGATCGTCGTCGGGGCGGGGTCCGACGAGCTCCTGGACCTGACGGCGCGTCTCTTCCTCGGCCCGGGTGACGTGGCGATCCACTGCCCTCCTTCTTTCGGCATGTACCCTATCGTGGCCACTGTGGCCGGCGCGCGGGTGATAGCGGTCCCTCGAAAAGAGGATTTCCGCCTGCCGATCGATAAGGTTCGAGAGGCGCTATGGGAGCACCGTGCGCGGCTGATCTTCCTTGCCTCCCCGAACAACCCCGATGGCAGCTGGCTGCCTGATGAAGAGCTGGAAGCACTGCTCAGGCTCCCGGTGGTCGTCGTACTCGACGAGGCCTACGTCGAATTCGCCGGACACGAACGGAGCCGCATCCGCAGAGTGCTCGGGTGCGACCGCCTGATCGTGCTGCGGACCTTTAGCAAATGGGCAGGGCTGGCAGGATTGCGAGTCGGATACGGCGCGTTCCCCCGCAGCGCGGTCGAGCATCTATGGAAGATCAAGCCCCCGTACAACGTCTCCGTAGCGGCATCGACAGCAGCGATCGCAGCCCTCGAGGAATGGCCCCGCGCGCAGGAGAACATCGCGCGCATCGTTGCCGAACGCGAGCGGATGAGGCTCCTGCTGAAGGAAATCCCTTTCCTCGAGGTGTACCTGTCTGAGGCAAACTTTCTGCTGTGCCGGGTGCACGGGAGGGACGCGCGTGCGCTGAAACAGGCGCTCGAGCAGGAGGGCATCTGGGTTCGGCACCTGGACCAACCGGGAGTCCAAGACTGCATCCGCATCACGGTCGGCCGGCCAGAGCACACGGATCGCCTGGTCGCCGCACTTCGGAGGCTCTAGATGCGCTCGGCCGATGTACAGTACCGCACTGCTGAGACGGAAATCGAGGTGTCGCTGCAGCTCGATGGACACGGAGAATACACGGTCGAAACGGGCCTCGGTTTCCTCGACCACCTGCTGGCACAGTTGGCGCTGCACGCACTGTTCGATCTGAAGGTGCGGGCAAGAGGAGACCTGAAGGTGGATCCGCACCACACGGTCGAAGACGTGGCGCTTGCGTTGGGACAGGCACTGGACCGCGCCCTCGGAAATCGGGCGGGCATCGTGCGTATTGCGGCTGCCTGTGTCCCGATGGACGAGGCGCTCGCCTTTGTGGCTGTCGACCTGTCCGGCCGTCCCTACGCGCGCACGGACGTATCCTGGAACGGACATGCCGTGGGGGACATCCCGGTGACCCTGTTCGCGCATTTCCTCCGCTCGCTTGCCACTACGAGCCGAGCGACGATTCACGCCTGGCTGCTGGAGGGCGAGGACGACCACCACAAGGCGGAAGCGCTCTTCAAGGCTCTGGGGCGAGCCCTGGACAGCGCCACGCGGCTGGATCCCCGGCGCGGCGAAGCGATCCCATCCACGAAACGGGTACTATGATCGCGCTGATCGACTATGGGGCAGGCAACGTACGCTCCGTCCAGAAGGCGCTCGAGGCCGCTGGGGGAGAGGTGAGGATCGCACTCCGGCCTGAGGATCTGCTCGGAACCTCCCATATCGTGCTGCCCGGGGTCGGGGCTTTCGGGGACTGCATGGCCGCGCTCAAACGCACAGGCCTGGCCGATGCGCTCCACACAGCCGTTCGGCAGGGCACGCTCCTTCTGGGCATCTGTGTGGGCCTCCAGGTGCTCTTCGAGGCGGGAGAGGAGATGGGCGAGCATGCGGGCCTCGGGATGTTCCCCGGGCGGGTCGTTCGGTTTCCCGCGGATATCCCCGCACGCGGTTTCAAGGTGCCCCACACCGGGTGGAACCTTGTGGAGCAGGTACGTGACACTCCCCTGCTCGCCGGGCTGCCGGAACGGTTCTGGGCCTACTTCAACCACGCGTATGTCGCACGGGCACAGCCGGACGACATCGTGGCGCTGACGGACCACGGGGGCCACTTCCCCAGCGTCGTTGCCCGCCCGCCGATATGGGGCGTACAGTTCCACCCGGAGAAGAGCCAGAGCGCGGGACTGGCGGTCCTGCGCAATTTCGTGCGTATGCGACCATGAGCGATCCATCCTGGACCGTCTTTCCGGCGATCGATCTGCACGCGGGCCGTGTCGTGCGCTTGCGGCAGGGCGACCTGCAGCAGGCAACTGTCTATTCGGACGAGCCGGAAAGCGTTGCTCTGCGCTGGCAAAAGTGCGGGGCCCACTGGGTTCACGTCGTGGACCTGGACGGCGCCTTCGGCCAAGAAAGCCGCTCCAACTGGCAGGCCCTTCGGCGCATCGTGGCTACAGGATTGCAGGTGCAGTTCGGGGGCGGGGCCCGGGATCTGGCAGCGATGATCCGAC
>JBMFPK010000320.1:0-3023 GCA_049969155.1 Chloroflexia bacterium
TACGTCCGCGACAGCCGCTCCCCGTGCGGACCGACCTTCCAGTGGATCGACGCCCGCGACGGCACGCCGCACTATGTGGGGGACGACGCCTTCTTCATCGTGTCGCTGGGGAGCCGCACGTTCCATTTCTACGGGAACAGCTACACCTCGCTCTTTGTGAGCTCCAACGGTCTGATCTCCTTCGGCCAGGGGTATTCGCGCGGGCATATGGTCTTCCCGTTCGAGGGGCCTCCCAACAACGCGATCTACGGCTTTGAGGAGGACCTGAACCCCGCCAACGGGGCTCAGGGCATCATCTACCACAAGTTCCTCGACAACCGGTATCTCGTGGTCGAGTTCTACCGCGTGGAGCACTGGGAGCACGGCTATCCGGAGACGTTCGAGTTCATCCTCGACCTGCAGACCGGCGCGATCGTGGTCCAGTACCTGGAGGTGAGCTGGCCCGATTTCGCTTCGGTGGGCATCGAGAACCAAGACGGATCGGACGGGATCCTGTACTCCTACGCCAACTCGGCCGGGATCACGAACTCGCTTGCGGTCGGCTTCTACCCGATTTTCGGGGCCCCGCCGGCCGAGCAGGATCCGCTCGGCGTCTACGGGACCCTCTCGGGCACTGTAACCATCAGCGAGACCGGGGCGCCGGCCGCGGGAGCGGTCGTCACTGCTTCCACCTTCCTGCGCACCCTGACCACCACGGCGGACATCGACGGGCGCTACCTCTTCCCGGACATCTGCGCGGACTTCTACTGGCTCCAGGGACGGTTGCCGGGCTTTCCGGCCGGACCCGTCGTTCCCGCGCGGGTTCGCTGGTCGGGGGACGTCGTGGAGACCGACCTGGTGGTTCCGGGGCCTCCGCCGGTAACGGAGTTTCGCGTCTACCTTCCGGTCGTCCTGCGCAGCTGGTAGCGTGGCACTCGGGGCGGGGTTGGGGCTATCCCCAACCCCGCCCTTTCCTTTGCCCGTCGCGCGAAGCGGCGCGCCCTGCTGAGGGATCTGGCATCCGGTTTCCTGCAACTCCCCCAGCAGCTCCGCCCTCCCTGCACCTCTCCCATCCCTGGACTGGGCGACACCCGCCTGCTTTTTCCGGGGAAAGCCCTTTGCAGCTTGTGGCGGCGTGTGTTACAATATTACCAAAGCAGCTTGCCAGATACGGAGCGCATCGAATTCCATGGATGCCCAGACCCTGACTTCGAACCGGCCTGCTGGGGAGAACCGCCCTTCGCAAGGAGGCGATGCCTTTCCGCGCCCAGAGGCCGTCCTGGCAAGCCTCGGGGACGGTCTGCTCGTACTGGACGAGAGGGGACGAATCCGTCAGGTGAACCCGGCTCTCGAGCGCCTGCTCGGGCGGCCGGCCTCGGAACTCCTTGGAAGGCGGTTCCACGAGGCGGCCGCACTGCAGTGCGTCCGTCCCGGTTGCCTCCTGGAGCAGCTCCTGAGCGGCGCCTCCCCTTCTTGCCGTGCCCCGGCCGTAGCGACATCCCGACAAGGCGAGGAAATCCCCCTCCTGGTCTCCTGCGCCCCGCTTCTCGTACAGGAAGGCAAAGCGGTCGGCGCCGTGGTCCTCCTGCACGACATCCGACAGATGAAGGAGGCGGAACAGCTCCGGGAAGACCTCATCCATATGTTGGTCCACGATCTGAAAGGCCCTCTGGCCTCGATCTCCTCCAGCATCCAGCTCCTGCGGGAGTATCCCGCGGAACAGGCCCAGCCGGAAACAGCCCATACCCTGCTCGACATCGCCGAGAAGAACACCTGGAGGCTCGCCCGCTTGGTAGACACGATCCTGGACGTGCAGCGGTTCGAAGCCGGGCGCCCCTCGCTCCGGATCGAGCCGGTGCCCGTCGAGGAGACCGTGCGCGAGGTCATGAAGATGGCCGAGCCCTTGGCGATGGAGAGCCAGGTGGATATGACGGCATCCGTCTCGCCCGATCTGCCCCCCGTCCGGGCCGACGCCGAAATGCTCCGGCGCATCCTCTGGAACTTGCTGGACAACGCGCTCAAATACACACCGACGGGAGGGGCCATCCGGGTCACCGCTCGAAGGTACCCCCAGGCCACAACCCCCGAACCGGAATGGGTGCAATTCCAGGTTTCCGACACCGGCCCGGGGATCCCCCCCGAAGACCAGGCACGCATCTTCGACAAATATGTCCAGGCGCAAATCGGCCAAGCCCGCCGGCGCGGCGTCGGGCTTGGCCTTACCTTCTGCCGCCTCGCGGTCGAGGCGATGGGCGGACGCATCTGGGTCGAAAGCGCCCGCGGAGCAGGAACGACCTTCTCCTTCGTCCTCCTGGCAGCGGGAACGCCGAAAGGGGCCTGAACCGGGCTACATCTCCGGCGGGAAGATCTTTCCGGGGTTCAGGATCCCCTTGGGGTCCAGCGTGCGCTTGATGGCCCGCATCACCTCCACGGCCACAGGTCCCAGGTTCTGCTCCAGGTAGGGCAGTTTCAGGATGCCGACGCCGTGCTCCCCGGAGAGCACGCCGCCCAGTTCGATCGCCGCCTGAAAGATCGCCCGCGACGCCTGCTCGACGCGCTTCATCTCTTCCGGATCGCGACGGTCGAACAGGATGTTCGGGTGCAAGTTGCCGTCACCGATATGCCCAAAGATCGGGATGGGCAGCCCGACCTCGCGGGAGATCTCCTTGATGCGCCGCACGACCTCAGGGATGGCGCTTCGGGGCACGGTGATATCCTCCCCGAGTTTGTTCGGCCGCCGGCGCGCGAGGGAGGGGGAGACGGCCTTGCGCGCCGCCATCAGCGCCTGCCCTTCCTTCTCGTCCGCCGCTACCCGGACCTCCCGCGCGCCCGTGTTCCGACAGATCTCCGCGATCGCCCGGATCTCCCGCTCCGCCTGGTCCGGCTCACCGTCCGTCTCGATCACGAGGATCGCCTCCACATCCAGCGGCAGACCCATATGCTTGTGGGCTTCGACCGTGGCGATCGTGGTATCGTCCATGATCTCCAGAGCCACCGGGATGATGCCCGCCTCGAGGATCCGCGTGACCGCGACGCTTGCGTCG
>JBMFPK010000321.1:0-3011 GCA_049969155.1 Chloroflexia bacterium
TTCACCCAGAGCTGGCCGGCCGGTGTGCGTTTTTCCTCTCCGCGGGGCTACCACTACCGCGCCCAGCGGAAACGCCTGCTTCGGCTCGTGCTCCACTGGAGCTGCGGCCCGCAGCTGGTCGCCTGGGTGGAGCAGTGGCGACCCTGGCTCCGCCGTTACCGCTTGCAGTACGGGGGAACCTCGTACTGGCTGAGCGCTTCTTCCCCGATGTCTCTGGCCTTCGTGCTGAGAGACGAATCCGGCACGTGCCTCGCCGAGATCCGGCCGGCTCCGCTGTTTCGCTCACCTTCGCTGACCGTCCACGCGCCGCTCTCGCTGGAGTTGCTGGCTCTTGCGTACGCGACCGCGCTCGTTTTCTGGCGACAGGCGGTCACCGCCTAGGCGCTAGAGCTGCACGCGGCGCAGCTCGGCCAGCCGTCTGAAGAGCTCACGTTCCTCCGCGGAAAGGTTGCACGGGAGCCGCACGGAGACGGTAGCATACAGGTCGCCGTACTGGCCCGGCGCTTTGAGCTTGGGCATCCCCTGGCCGCGCAGGACGAACGTGCGACCGTTCTGGGTCTCCGGCGGGATCCGGAGCCTCAGCCGTGTCCCTTTCAGCGAAGGGACATCGACTTCTCCTCCCAGGACCGCCGTGTAGAGGTCCAACGGAAGCTGCACGTAGAGGTCGTCCCCCTTGCGTTCGAACTGCGGATGCGGGCTGACGCGAATGACCAGGTAGAGGTCCGCACCGCCGTCACCGGCCGATATATGCACGCGCGAGCCGTTGTCCACGCCGGGCGGGATCTTGACCTCGAGCCGCCGAACGCGTCCATCCGCTTCCTGTAGCTGGATCACGCGCTGGGTCCCGCGGTAGGCCTCCTCCAGGGTGATCTCCACCGGCTGCTCGAGGCTGGGAGCGCGGGCTGCCCGGCGCGTGGTTGTGCGGCGCGTATGCCTTTCCGAAGGCATACCCCCGAAGAAGAAGGAGAAAAACTCCGAGAACGGGCTTTCCCCGAAAATCTCCTGCAGTTCTTCCGGGGTGACCGTACGATACTGAAAGCCCCCACCGGGCCCACTGGTCCAGGCACCCCCCGGGGCCCAGCCGAAGGGCCAGGAAGCCGCATCCCCTCCCGCCCGCTGCCACTGTTCGAACTCCTTCCAACGGCTTCCCAGCTCATCGTACCGGCGGCGCTTCTCGGGATCGCTCAAGACCTCGTAGGCCTCGTTGATCTCCTTGAATCGCTCTTCGGCCCTCTTGTCGCCCGGATTCATGTCGGGGTGGTACTTGCGGGCCAGCCGCCGGTAGGCTTTCTTGATGTCCGCCTGGCTGGCATCCCGCGGCACCCCAAGGATCTGGTAATAGTCCTTGTACTCCATCGAGCACCTACCCCCAAACCATCCTTGAGCACGATTCTACCATAGCCGCCCAACTTGTACAACTCCTGCTTGCAGAACATCGCTTCCTGTGCTATCCTGTCGGTCGAGGATTCGCTTTCGGTCCCTTGCGAGGTGAGGATGGAACGGATGTTCACCCCCTGGCGCATGGCTTACATCGCCGGCCCACACGAGCGCAGCTGCATCCTTTGCACAAAACCGGGCGAGGACAACGACCGCGCCAACCTGATCGTCTACCGCGGGCAGCGCTGTTATGTGCTGCTGAACCTCTACCCCTACAACAACGGCCACCTGATGATCGCTCCGTATGCCCACATCGGAGATCTGGAGGAACTTCCGCCCGAGACGGCTGCGGAACTGATGCACCTGACCCAGAAGAGCATCCGGGCCCTGCGCCTGAGCATGTCCCCGCACGGCTTCAACATCGGGATGAACCTCGGCCGGGTCGCCGGTGCCGGCATCGCGGATCACGTGCACCTCCATGTGGTGCCCCGATGGCAGGGGGATACGAACTTTATGCCGCTCATCTGTGGGACCAAACTGATCCCCGAGCTGCTCGAGGAGACCTACGAGAAACTTCACCGCGCTTTCCGAAAACTGGAAGGCGAAACGGAGGCATAGGGCCCGCAAGCGCGTTTGCAAATGCGGGCCAAACGTGCTATACTATAGTTAAGCATCGTTCAAGAGTGGGGTTGCCCCACTTTTCTTTTGTCCGACCCCAGCGATTGGAAATCTCAGCGGTTTCCGCCCCACGCGGAGACGGACGCCGGAAGCCTCCTTCGGGGACGGGCGACGAGGTGATCGGATGAAGAGCGAGTTTTACGCTGCTGTGGCACAGATCTCTTCCGAGCGCGGTATCTCGCCGGAGGAGATCCTCGACAAGGTGGAACAAGCGCTGATCTCGGCATACAAACGCCGTTTCGGAGCCGCGCAGAACGTGAGCGTGCGCATCGACCTGGCTACCGGCGAGGCCAAGGTCTTCGCGGAAAAGCGCGTGGTCGAGCAGGTGACCGACCCGCGCGAAGAGGTCTCTCTTGCCGAGGCCCGCCGGCTGGTGCCCGACGTCGCCGTCGGACAGGTGATCAGCATCGAGACCACCCCTCGCGACTTTGGGCGCATCGCCGCTCAGACGGCACGGCAGGTCTTCCTGCAGCAGATCCGCGAGGCAGAGCGCAACAAGGTCATGGGCGAGTTTGCGGGCCGTGTGGGGGAGATGGTCACCGCCGTGGTGCGCCGGGTCACTCCACAAGGCGTCTATCTCGCCGCAGACCGTGCGGAGCTCTTCATGCCGGGGCGCGAACAGATCTCCAGTGAACACTACCGCATCGGCCAGCACCTGAAAGTCTATGTGACCGAAGTCCGCGAGGACAAACGCGGGCCGCAGATCATCGTCTCCCGCTCTCATCCCAAGCTTGTGGAGCGCCTCTTCGAGATGGAGGTGCCCGAAGTGCTGCGCGGCGCGGTCGAGATCGTCGCCCTGGCCCGGGAGCCCGGCGTCCGCACGAAGGTTGCCGTGCGGGCGATGCAGCCCGGCGTGGACCCGGTCGGCTCGTGCGTGGGACAGCGGGGCGTGCGCATCCAGAACGTGGTGAACGCCCTGAACGGCGAGAAGATCGACGTCGTTCCCTGGAGCGCCG
>JBMFPK010000322.1:0-3002 GCA_049969155.1 Chloroflexia bacterium
CGCACGGATCTGGGCTTCGATGGCTTGCGCAATTTCAGGGTGGTCCTTCAGGTACTGCCGCGCTCCCTCACGCCCCTGACCCAGCCGCTCCTCACCGAAGTAGTAGAACGACCCGCTCTTGGTGACAATGCCCAGGTCCGCTCCCACATCCAGGAGGTTGCCTTCTTTGGAGATCCCTTCGTTGTAGAGGATATCGAACTCGGCCTGCCGGAACGGCGGAGCGACCTTGTTCTTCACCACCTTGACCCGCACCCGGCTACCGATCGTCTCGTTTCCACGCTTGATCGCCTCGAGCCGCCGGATGTCCAGCCGGACAGAGGCATAGAACTTGAGCGCCCGGCCCCCGCTCGTGGTCTCCGGATTGCCGAAGACGATGCCGATCTTTTCGCGCAGCTGGTTGATAAAGATCACCGCCGTCTTGGACTTGGCGATCGCGCCCGAGAGTTTGCGCAGGGCTTGGGACATCATCCGCGCCTGCAGCCCCGGCAAAGAGTCGCCCATGTCCCCCTCCAGTTCTGCCCGGGGGACCAGCGCGGCCACGGAGTCCACGACGACGACGTCGACAGCCCCGCTCCGTACAAGCGCCTCGCAGATCTCCAGCGCTTGCTCGCCGGTATCCGGCTGCGAGATGAGCAGGTCGTCGAGGTTGACGCCGCACGCCGCCATGTACTTCGGGTCGACCGCGTGCTCGACGTCGATATAGGCCGCTACACCGCCCATGCGCTGGGCCTCCGCCACGATGTGCTGAGCCAGGGTGGTCTTGCCCGAAGCATCCGGCCCGAAGATCTCGGTCACACGCCCGCGCGGGATCCCTCCCACACCGAGCGCGAGGTCCAAGGCAATCGAGCCGGTCGGGATCACCGACACCTCCAGCCTTTCCGAGGCCTCCCCCATGCGCATGATGGAACCCTTTCCGAACCGACGGTCAATCTGGCTGATGGCCGCCGCCAGTGCCTTGCTCCGCTGTTCGTCCATCGATCGCCCCTCTTGCGGCTTGCTCTTCCACTCGCCACAACCGTATCCACGTCTCGCCCATCCCCATTATAGCACATCTGTTCCATTCCTGCAAAACCGCCCGGAACTCATTCTAAGATAGATGCCTTCCGTTGTCAACACTGGGTGCATCGTTGGGCAATTTTGACCTTCTTGCGGACGCTCCATCGCGACCTTCCACCAGCCTTTCGTACAGTACGCGGATCCGGTCGAAAACGTGGGACCAGGTCATCCCCTGGAGCACCTTCTCGCGTCCGCGCAACCCCATTTCCCGACGGAGGGCTGGCTCGTCCAGCAGCCGCTCGATGGCATGCGTCAGTCCCGCCACATCCCCGAAATCGACGAGCAGCCCGTCCACCCCGTCGGCGATCACCGCGGGGACGCCGCCTGCGCGTGCCCCGATCACGGGCACTCCGTTTGCCCACGCTTCCAGGTAGACGATCCCGAAAGAATCCGTGCACGAGGGCATGCAGAAGATGTCCCCTGCCGCGAGAAGATCCCGCTTTTCGTCCTCATCGATGAAACCCAGCCACAGGAGCCGGCCGCGTTCCGCCGCAGCGACCCGTTCCAGCCAGCCGCGCAGGGAACTGAGGGGCAACCCTGCAAGCACCAGGTGCGCCTCCCGCCCCGAAGCCCAGAGCCGGCGCATGGCCTCCACAAGCTGCACGGTACCCTTGTCCCGTGCCAGCGTGCCAATGTAGAAAACGATCGGACCCTCCAGTCCGTACCGATCGCGAAAGCGCCGGCCGTCTCCCCCCTGTACGGAAGCGGGCTCGATGCCAGCCCCAATGCAGTACAGCTTTTCCTGCGCGACGCCAAGACGGGCAAGGAGTTCGCTCTCCAGGGCGGTCTGCGTGATGACCGCATCCGCCTGCAAAAGGATCTCGCGCTGGTGCCGCATCGTGTAGTACCGCTGCACCCGCCGTTGTCCCGGAGCTCCCAGGTGCGTGAACGGCGTCACCACAAAGGGGATGCGCCTTGCCCGGGCAAAGGAGAGCGCCGGCGTGAGCATGAAATCGAGCGTGATGTTGGCACCGTTCACGAGGTCGAAGGCAGTGTCCGTATGCGAGAGGTACTCCTCCAGCCCGGGCACACGCGGCGTCAGGCGCCCGATCCGTCGGAGGAGGGGCGTCGTGTCCCAGGGCAGGTCGGAAAGCTCGGCCATCAGGCGGCGGTAGACGCTGAAGAGAAAGGTCCCGTTCAAGCGCCGGCGCACGGGAAACCGCAACACCTGAACCCCGCGGATCGTCTCCTCCGCGGGCTGCACGGTCCTACGGCCGCGCGACCAGAAATGCTCCAACTCCCCCGCGTCCGTGGTCACGACGGTCACCGAGTGGCCGGCAGTCACCAGCCGCTCCGAGATCTCCTGGAAAAAGCGCTGAGAACCCCCAACCCAAGGGTAATAGCCCTGGATGACATGCAGAACGCGCATGGTCGGCCTCTATCGGGTACCGACCTACCGCCCAAAGATCATGCGTACGGCGATCAGGAGTAGCGCAACCCCAAAGACACGACGCAGCGTCGGGTCGCTCAGTCGCACGGCCAGCTGCGCCCCCAGGAGACCGCCGACGAAAAAGCCCGCGCACATCAACCCCGCGATGCGCAGGTTCACATACCCTTGCTTGTAGTAGCTCCAGGCAGCCAGCAGGCCGATCGGCGGGACGAGCAACGCCAAGGTCGTCCCCTGGGCTTGATGCTGGGAAAGGCCGAACAGGTACACCAGCGCCGGCACGATCACGACCCCGCCGCCGATGCCGACCAGCCCGCTGATCGTCCCTGCCACCAACCCGAGGAGTACATAGCTAAAGATCTGCAGCATCGACCACCTCAGCCAGGCGATGTTACTTCTTAGTCTATCACGAAAAGCAGGCGCTGGCAAACAGGATCGGCGGAGTTGTCGGTCGAGGTATGGAGTTTCCGGAAACGGTCTCCGCGACCCTTGTCCCGCGATAGACCCATCGGCCGATGCTCGAATCTACGGGTAGAGGCGGAAGGGCAGTCGAGCCGCT
>JBMFPK010000323.1:0-2996 GCA_049969155.1 Chloroflexia bacterium
CTCGGATGGGTCGTGCGGGGCGCTCCTACATTCTCGCTCGCCCTGCAGGATGCCGCCCTTGCGCTGACCGAAACCGGCCGTATCAGCCCGGTGGTTGCCGATGGGGACGGTTACCACATCCTCCAACTGATAGAACCGCCGGATCGGGCCGGCTCTAGGGCGCACGTGCGCCATATCCTGCTCCCGAGCGACGGCCGGCAGCTCGCCGAATACCTGCGCTCGCTCCTCCAGAACGGGGCCGACTTTCAAAAGATCGCCCGCGAGCTCTCGGCGGATAGCCGCACGGCGGCCCAGGGAGGGGACCTCGGCTTTGTGGACACATCCACGCTCTCCCCCACCCTGGCCGCGGCTGCAGCAACGCTCACGGGGACCAACCGACTGAGCGCCGTCCTCAAGGACGAGCAGGGGTACCACCTGCTGCAATGGGTCGCCCGGGATGCCTCGACCGGCAAGGTGCGCCTCCGCCACATCCAGATCGATAGCCCCCGAGAAACCGCGGAACGGCTGCGCAGACAGATCCTGGGCGGGCTGAAGGACTTTACCGAGGCGGTCGTGGACTATTCGTTCGACCGCGCGACGGCCGAGCTGGCCGGCGACCTCGGCTGGGTATCGCTGGCCGAGCTCTCCCCCCAGATGCAGGAGGCCGTGCAGGCGATCACCCAGACCGGCGGCATCACGCCTGTCTTCACGGACACCGCCGGATACCACATCGTGCAGGTTCTCGAACGGGACGATGTGGGAGGTCGCCTGCATCTGCGCCAGATCCTCGTCAAGACCGCTTCCGACCTGGCAAACTGGATCCGCGACTACGTGGTGACCGGAGATCCGGCACGCCTGAGCGCCCGTTTCCTGGAGATGGCCCTGAAATACTCCGACGATCCGGGCAGCAAGTCCCAGGGGGGCGACCTCGGTTGGTTCGGCCGTGGCCGCATGGTGCCCGAATTCGAAGCCGCTGTCGCTGCCCTGAAGCCCGGCGAGGTCGGTGTGACCAAGACGCAGTTCGGCTACCACGTGATCTGGCTGCAGGAGTACGACCCGAACCACCCGCTTGCGGAAACCGATATCGATGCCGAGGTGACCCAGGCGTACAATGAGTGGCTGCAGAAACTGCGAGATGCGGCGCAGATCGAGCGCTTCCCTCCGCCCACGCCGACCCCGACCCCTCTGCCCACATCGACTCCGGTGCCTGCGCCCAACCCTACACCCACCGCGAACCCGTGACGGATCTCCAGGAGGAAGGACGAGGGCAGGAGCTCGGGAAAACCGCGTTCCCGGGCTCCTGCACGTTTCTCCGGCAAGGAGGGACCGTATGAGACGAATGGGACTCCTGTTCGCGTTGTTGGCTCTGCTCCTGAGCGGCTGTGGCCCGGCTCCGACGCCCACCCCAAGCCCGACATCGCTCCCCACCCCGCCTTCCCCCACGCCAACTCCGCTCCCTTCCCCTGAGCAAGTGCTCTTCGTGGCCATCATTTGGCACCAGCATCAGCCGCTCTACTACAAGGACCCCCAGACCGGCTTGTACGCCAAGCCGTGGGTGCGCGTCCACGCCGCGAAGGACTATGTGGACATGGCGACGCTCGTGGAGCAGTACCCGCGCATCCACGTGACCTTCAACCTGACACCCAGCCTCCTCCGCCAGCTGGACGACATCGCCTCCGGTGCCCGCGACGTCTACTGGGCCACAACCGAGGTTCCCGCAGATCGCCTGACCGAGGAGCAGAAGGTCTTTCTCCTCCAGCGCTTCTTCGACACGAATCGCAAGGTGATCGCACGCTTTCCCCGCTACCAGGAGCTGTTGGAGAAGCGGGGGACAGACTTGAGCGACGCCGGCCTGCGCGCGACCGCCGCACGCTGGACTGAGCAGGACTTTCGCGACCTGCAGGTGCTCTTCAACCTGGCCTGGACGGATCCGGACTGGCGGGCGCAGGAACCGTTGCGGGCCCTTGTCGAGAAGGGGCGCAACTTCGAGGAGGCGGACAAGGCGATTGTGCTCGGAGAACATCTGCGCCTGGTGAAAGAAGTCGTCCCTGTGCATCGCCGTCTCCAGGAAGCCGGGCAGATTGAGGTGACGATGACCCCCTACGCCCATCCGATCCTGCCCCTGCTCGTCGACACCACCCAGGCAAAGATCGCGCGGCCCGACATCGACCTGCCCCGGGAGGCGTTCAGCTACGGCCGCGATGCCCAGGCACAGGTGCAGAAGGGGGTCCAGTTCTACGAAGAGCATTTCGGCCAGCCCCCGCGCGGGATGTGGCCCGCCGAAGGCGCCGTCTCCCAGCTGATTGTCACCATGGTTTCCCAGGCCGGCATCCAGTGGATGGCCTCCGACGAGGACGTGCTTGCCTATTCCCTGGGCCTTCCCGGGTTCACCCGCGACGCGCAGGAAACCGTGCAAGAGGCCGATACCCTCTACCGTCCCTACAGCGTGAGCGACGGGCGGAATCCGCCGGTTGCCATCCTCTTCCGCGACCGCACCCTCTCCGACAAGATCGGCTTCACCTACTCCGGGACGAAGGGGGATCTGGCCGCCGCCGACTTTGTCCAGCGGCTGCATGCGATCAAGGATCGCCTCCAGGCGGAAGGCGCGAAGGGACCGCACCTGGTCACCGTCATCCTGGACGGCGAGAACGCCTGGGAGTACTACGAGAACGACGGGAAGGAGTTCCTCCACAGCCTCTACCGTCTGCTTTCGGAGGACCCCGAACTGGTCACCGTGACTCCTTCGGAGTACTTGGCACGTTTCCCGGAGATGCCGGCGATCGAGACCCTCTGGGCCGGCTCCTGGATCGACCACGATTTTGCCACCTGGATCGGTGAGGACGAGGAGAACCGGGCCTGGGAAGACCTGGGCATGGTGCGCGATTTCCTGCAGGAATACGTTTCCGGGAAGCGCAAGGCCGATGAGGCGGTGCTGGCCCAGGCGCTGGACCTCATGTATGCCGCCGAAGGATCGGACTGGTTCTGGTGGTATGGCGCGGATCAGGATAGCGGGGACG
>JBMFPK010000324.1:0-2989 GCA_049969155.1 Chloroflexia bacterium
CGTCCCCACGGCGCGCGTGGCCGTCGTGCGCCACCACTGCGGGCCGCAACGTTCTCCCTACGCTCACCTTCCCCAGGAGGAGGTCAAGGTCCGGCTCGGGTATCGGCCGGATCACTGGCTTCTGGTCTCCCCAGGCATCGTTACCCCATCCCGGCGCGTGGAAACACTTCTGCGCGTCTTTTCTTCCCTCTTGCCCGACTTGCCTCAGGCGCGGTGTGCCATCGTGGGCCCGGACCATCCCGCCCTGGGCATCGCCGACCAGGTTCACAGAACCCATCTGGACGGCCTTGTGCGGATCACCGGGTTCGTGGATGTGCCCACCTTCCAGTCCTACCTCCTAGCTGCTGATGTCGTCGTGAACCTGCGCTATCCACTCGCAGGGGAAACCTCCGGTGGGCTGATCCGCGCCCTGGGGATGGGCAAGCCGGTCATCGTCTCCAACATCGGCCAGTACGCCGAGTTCCCGGACGATGTCTGCCTCAAGGTGGACATCGGGCGCGCGGAGGAAGCGATGGTGTTCGCCTTCCTGCACGCCTTGGCCCGAGACCCTGCCTTCGCCCGGCGCATCGGGGAGCAGGCGCGCCGGTACATCGAGACGTATCATACCATTGAGGGCTCTGCGCGCGCCTACCTGGATTTCTGCCGGGAAGTGCTTTCGACGCCGGCACCGCTTTGCTCGGAAGCGCCGCTCGGTCCGGAGGGGGACGTGGCCACGCTGATGGAACGCATCCGACAAGAAGCGGAGTCGGACATGGGCGGAGAAGCGGACCTGTGACCGCTGGAGCGTGGGACGGCGTTTGGAGGAACGGGTGCGGCGCCTGATCCTGATCACGACCTGGTACGGTCCGGACACTGTCGGCGGGGCCGAGAACCTCTGCCGGCGTCTGGCCGAGGAACTGCACCGATCGGGATGCCCGGTCGAAGTCTGGAGCACGACCTCGCGCGGTTATACGTTCCCATGGTTCGACCCCTACTATCCGCCGGGCCTCCAGGAGTGGAACGGGGTTCCTGTCCGTCGTTTCCCCGTTGCGCGCTGGAACGAGTGCCCCTTCTGGGACGAGCGGCTCGATCTGCTCTACCACCTTCCGGTCTTTCCCCCGGAGGAGGTGCATCACCTCCTGGAGATGCCCCAGAGCGACGGCCTTTTCCGGGCGATCGCGGACGACGCGGAGGCCTTCTTTGTCTTTTTCATCTACTCCCACAACCTGACCTTCTGGGGAGCTCAGATCGCGCCCGAGCGCTCTTTCCTCCTGCCCTGCCTGCACGATGAGCCGTACGCCTACCACGCCGCGACCGCCTGGCTGATGGCGCACGTCCCCTGGCTCGTGTGCCTCTCGGAACCGGAACGCGCGCTGGCACTGGGGCTGTACCGGATCCCGCCCGAGCAGGCGTTCCTCATCGGCGTGGGGATCGATACGGATGCTGTGGGGGATGCCTCACGCTTCCGCTCCCGCTACGGCATCGAGGAACCGTTCCTGCTCTACGTCGGGCGAAGGGACATCCCCAAGGGGGTCCCGTGGCTGGTGGAATACTTCTGCCGGTACCGGAGGCGGCGAAAGGCCGCGTTGAGGCTGCTCTTGGCCGGCCCGGGCGACGTGGAAGTGCCCGACGAGGAAGCGGAAGCGGTCGTGGACCTGGGACTCCTGAGCGAGGCGGACAAGCACGATGCCTGTGCGGCCGCTACGCTCCTGGTGCAGCCTTCGCCGATCGAGAGCTTTTCCATCGTCCTCATGGAAGCGTGGCTCCAGGGGACGCCGGTGCTCGTCAACGGCCACTGTGCGGTGACCACCCACCATTGCCGCCAGAGCAACGGCGGGCTGTACTACCGCGATTATGCGGAATTCGAAGCGTGTCTGGACTACCTGCTGGAGAGGCCGGCCCTCCGGGAACGGATGGGCGCCTGCGGCCGCGCTTACGTGTTGAGGCACCATACCTGGCCCGCGGTGATCGAGCGCCTGTTGGCAGCGGTGGAAGCCAAGGAACGCTTCCTCCGCTCGGCGAGGTGAGACCATGCCTGCGGCCGGCGTCCTCGGCCTGGGCCTCCTCGTTGCCCTCGTGGGCCACCTTTTCACCCGCGCCCTTGCACCTGCGGAAAGGGAGCGCACGCCCGGAGAGGTCGCCTTCATGCAGCTCTTTGTCGGCGTCGTGCTATGCGGATGGCCCGCCTTCATCCTAGCCGAAGTGGGCCTGTTTTCCCTCCTGCGCTGGTCGCTTCTCTTGCTCCTGGGCACCGGCCTTCTACTGGCCACGCGCTGGAAGGCGGTGCGCTCCTGGCGCGGCCCTGCCCTGCGCTGGCGAGGAGAGGGCCTTCTGAACCTCGGGCTTTTCCTGCTCCTCGGCTTCTTCCTCTGTTTCCCTGGGGAATGGCTCCTGGGAGGCCAGGACCCGGGTGTCTACGTCGCTACGGCGGCTTCGATCGCGGGAAGCGGTGGGATCGTCCTTCACGACCCGGAGATCGCCCGGATGCCGGCAGTGGCCCGCCCGCTCTTCCTTTTCTCCTACATCGGCCAGTGGTGGCAGCTCCCCGGCTTTTACCTCACCGACTTTTCGGGGCAGGTCACGCCCCAGTTTCTGCACCTATATCCCGTTTGGCTCGCGCTCGGCCATGCCGCCGGAGGTCCGTTCGGTGCCCTGTGCGTGACCCCGCTCCTTGTGCTTCTGGGGCTTGCAGCGGCTTTCTTTCTCGTGCGTCGTCGCTTCGGGGAGTGGCCGGCCCGCCTCGCCCTCGTGCTTCTCGCGCTGAACCCGGCCCAGGTGTGGTTCGCCCGGCAGCCGTCCGCTGAGTCGCTCACGTTGGTGCTTGTCCTTGGCGGATGGTACCTTCTCCTGCGCGCCGCACAGGAGCCCGGGCGATGGGACCTCGCCCTCTTTGCGGGTGCGGCGCTCGGGGAAATCGCCCTCGTCAAGGTCGAATACCTCTTCCTCCCGCTGCTGATCTGTGCCTGGTTCCTGCTGCGTGCCTGGGCCGGCCGGCCGCTTCCCAATGGAC
>JBMFPK010000325.1:0-2950 GCA_049969155.1 Chloroflexia bacterium
TCGGGTCCACCAGAAGGAAACGAAGATCGTCCGGATCGTTCGCCAGCGCGAGAGAGGAAAGGATCGTGCGCGCGAGCGCCGTTTTTCCCGAGCCGGTCGTCCCAGCGATCAACAAGTGTGCCACCTCCGGCGCCGAGAGGCGTAGGAGGAGGGGTGCTCCGGAAGTGTCGCGGCCCAGGAGTGCCGTGAACGGCGGGAGCGGATCCATGGAAGCCTGGAGCAGCAGCAGGGCAACCATCGCCGGCTGGGGACGCGGAACCTCCAGTGCGACCACCCCGCCGTCGCGGTAGACACGTACCCGGGGCACCTCCAGAACAAGGGCGAGCTCTTCTTCCAGCGCAAGCAGCCGCCTCAGCGGGATACTGGGGTGCACGAGCAAGTGGAAGCGCACTAGGCGCGGTGTGACCACGCCTCCTTGGCACTGCACCCACAGGTGTCGGGCCTCGCACAGTTGTTCGATGCGTTCGGCCTGCTGTTCCAGCCAAGGCCGGAGCGGATGGTCCTGCGCCACGCTACACCTTCAGCCCAGCACCTGGGCCGTTCTCCACGGGTTAGGTATGGACATTATATCAGAACATCTGTTCTATGTCAAGCGCGCGTTTCGAAACGCAAGCCCCCCGCCCGCCGTGCAGGATGCGGCGGGAGGGGGCGCAGGGGCCTATGCTACCGCTGCCCTACATAGTTGGGGAGCAGGATCGGTGCGCGTTCCTGGGGATCCAGTCCGGCCTCGCGCAGTTGCCGTTCCCATTCGATCAGGTGCTGGAGGGTCGGCCGGCCCGGTTGCGCTTCGCGCGCTCGCTTGGCAGCGGCGACGCCGGCCCTGCGGCCGAACACGGTGATGTCCAGGAGCGAGTTGCCCATCAGCCGGTTGCGTCCGTGGATGCCGCCCACCACCTCCCCCGCTGCGAACAGATTCGGGATTTCGGTGGCACCGTTCACGTCGATCTTGATGCCGCCGTTCTGATAGTGCAGCGTGGGGTAGACGAGCATGGGCTCCTTGGTGATGTCTACGCCAAAGCGCGCGAACTGACGCACCATCGCGGGGAGTTCCCGGGCAATCGTGCCGGGCCCGTGGATGAGGTCGATCATGGGGGAATCGAGCCACACCCCCAGGAACCCCGAAGGGGTGCGCACCCCTTTGCCCCGTTCCCGGCACTCGCGGATGATCGCCGCGGACTCGACGTCGCGGGTTTCTCGGGGGTTCACAAACTGCACGCCGTCGACGTTGAGTACCTGGGCCCCGAGGCCACGCACTTTCTCGGTGACCAGGAAGCCGAGGATCTGCTCCGGGAACGCTGCTCCTGTGGGGTGGTACTGCATCGTATCGATGTGCAGCAGGTGGGCTCCCGCCCGGTAGGCGAGCACCAGGCCGTCCCCGGTGGCGCCGTAGTGGTTCGTGGTGGCAAAGCCCTGATAGTGGAGCCGGCCGCTTCCGCCGGTGGCCAGGATCGTGCACTTGGCGCGGGCCACCAGGTACTCCTCCGTTTCCATGTTGAGCAGCACGGCACCCACGCACTGTCCCTTGTCGTCGAGGATCAGTTCCACAGCGGCGGTGAACTCCAGGACAAAGATGCCGCTCCGGTTCCGCACCTCGTCCCGCAGGGTGCGCATGATCTCCGCACCGGAGTAGTCCCGTGCGGAGTGCATTCGCTTGCGCGAGGTTCCGCCGCCGTGGATCGTGATCATTGTCCCGTCCGGTTCCTTGTCGAACATGCACCCCAGCTCCTCCAGCCACTGGATGACCTTGGGTGCATCGAGCACAAGGGCCTCCACCAGGTCCGGGTCGTTTGCGTAATGGCCTCCCCCCATGACGTCCAGGTAATGGATGGCCGGCGAATCGTTCGGCTTGTCCGCGGCCTGGATGCCGCCCTGGGCCATCATAGTATTCGCATCCCCGTGGCGCAACTTGGTGACGAGCACCACACGGGCACCGTTCTCCTCGGCCATCAGCGCCGCTGCCGAGCCCGCTCCCCCGCCGCCGATGACCAGGACATCGGTTTCGATGTCGGTCCGCGTGACGTCCAAGTCGGGCGAGATCACCGGGCGCGCCTGAAGCAGGCGGGCGAGCTCGTGAGGTGCTTTTCCACCCTTGTTCGGCCCCACCTGGAGGGTTGCGAAAGCCTCCGGGATAAAGTCCGGGTGGAACCTGCGCAGAAGGTCCTCCTTCTCCTGGGCAGAAAGCCGGGGAAAGGTCTCGGAGAGACGGGCGGAACGCGTAACCTCCACGCGCTTGAGCGATTCGTACATTTCGGAAGTGTAGATCATCGGGATCCTCCGTTCGTCCTTGCGGGCCGGCTAGTCGGGCTCGATGTCCCTGCTGTTATACTTCTCGGCCAATTCTTCCTTCGACATCGCCTTCAGCGCCGCGATCTCGGCATCGTATTTGCCCGCTTCGATCTCCCGCACCCGCTCCGCCAGGTGTTGTGCCCGGGGAGCAATGTACCGACCATAGAGCCGCCGGCACAGGATGGCGATGTTGTACTGCACCTCTTCTGCGGGGCAGCGTGCGGCACAGAGGCCGCACATGATGCAGTCGAACGACTTGTCGGCAACGGCCGCGATGTCCCCGCGCATTGCGGCGGCCATATAGGCACGGACATCGATGTTCTGGGGGCACGCTTTCGTGCATGTCCCGCACTGCAAGCAGCGGAGCACCTCGGGGTAGATCGAAAAGAGCGTCTCGGGCGTTGCCTTCAGCTCCGCAAGGTTGTACGACCGGCGCTCGGCGGGAAAGAACGGGATCTGGGTGAGGTACATGTTCGGCTGCACGAGGGTGGCGCACGCCAGCCCGATGTGCAACCGGTAGTCCCCGGCAATTCGGTAGACCGTCGCGCAGGCGCCGCAAAAACCGGCCCGGCAACCGCATCCCCGGAGGAGCCGATATCCGGCGTACTCCATGGCGCGCTGGATCGTCAGCGACGGGGGGACCATGTACTGTTTGCCCATAATG
>JBMFPK010000326.1:0-2946 GCA_049969155.1 Chloroflexia bacterium
ATGCTGCTTCATCGTTGCCTTTTCGGCCGGCATCGGATTCGACGAAAGCCCTGGCCCGAGGATTGGCCTGTGGATGGCGCTGCTGCAGCCCGCCGTGCGGCTGCCGCTCTCCTGGGCTCGACGGAGGGCACAAGACTGTAACCGGGAGGCCGAATTGCTGTTCCTCAGCCTGATCGTCTTCGCCCTCGCTGCCCTCGCCTTGTGTGCCTACCTTGGCTACGGACCGGTGAAGCTCCTCCTTCAGCCCGAGCAACACTATGACGAAGGACTGTTCGCCCTTCTGATCGGGTACGCGCTCCTGCTCCTCATCGGCTACTACGGCGTGCAGAGCGTCCTGAATCTGAGACAAGCCCTGCTGGTAGCCCTCGGCTTGGCCACTCTGCTGAACACCCTTGCCCTCCTGCGGCGGCGCGGCGAACGGCTTTCCTTGAACCTCCGCGAGCACGCTGGGGCCTACTTTCTCGCCGGCTTGGCGTTCCTCCTGGGCATCCTGCCGTTGCTGAGCTATGGTTATGTCACTGTCATCGGTGAGAACTGGGACCCGGAAAACTACCTCCCGGTCGTCGAGTACCTGATGCGCGTTCCGGTGCGTGGAATCGCCGGCCTGCCCCCGAACCCGCTGCGGGAGCTCAACGCCAGTCCGCCGCGTATCGGCCTGACGCTGGGCTTCTCCGTAGCCCAGGGGTTCTGGCAGCAGCTCATCGGGTGGGACGCGCTCCACAGCTTTGCGCCAACGCTGGCGCTCCTTCGCGCGCTGTCCGTCCTGTCCGCCTACTTGCTGTTCCGCCGTACCCTCCGGATGCAACGCTGGGCCACGCTCCTGGCGGCGGCTCTGCTGTGCCTGCACGCCCAGGTGCTGTGGCTCTCCTTCTTCAATTTCGGCATGCAGGCGTCCTCGCTGCCGCTCGTGCCGCTGGGGCTGGTGTTGCTGACAGACCTCGTGAGACGTCCGAGCGCGCGCGCCGCCCTGGCGACCAGCCTCGCCGTGGCAGCCATCCCGGTGAGCTACTACCCTGCGTTGACCGTGTTCGTCCCGACCGCTCTCGCGCTTGGGCTGGCCGAGCTTCCCCTTTCCTCCAAAAGGCTTGCGGCACTCGCGGCCGGCCTTGGAGCAGCCGCGGGTTCGGCGGTCGTCGCCTGGGGTACAGTGCTGGATTACACGCGCGGCTTTGCCTTCCGCTACTCCCTCCCCAAGACCACCCTGGGGCTGACGCGGATGATCTCCGTGCCGGAGATCCTGGGGTTGGCGCCGTTCGCGATCCAGCCCGAGCGGGTTCCGCAGGCTGTCCGGATCCTTCAGACGGCCGCCGTCTGGCTGCTCGTGGGGCTTGGTCTGTTCGCCCTGGTCCGACTCCGCACCCGATGGGTGTGGTTGGCGGTGCTCCTCCCCGGCCTCCTCTACCTCTTGTGGCTACGGGGCGCCTTTGCGCCGCTTGCGACATTCCTCCAGGCCGCGGGGATGCCCATCAGCAGCGCACTCCTCCGGCGCGTCGAACCGTACCCGTATGCCTACATGAAAGGCGCTTCCTATGTCGCCCCGATCTTCCTTGGCCTGGCTGTAGAGGGGCTGGCGGTGCTGTGGTCCTGGCGCCGCACGCGGCCTGCCGTGCGCGGGGCAGCGGTGCTCCTGGCTGCCCTAGTAGTGGGGCTTGCCGGCTGGTCGTGCGCCCGCGTGGTATCGCGGTACGCTGCCCGACCGGCGATCTTCACCCGGCCGTTGCTGGAAGTCGAGCAGGCCGTCGCCAGGATCCCCGAAGGCGCGCCGGTCTACCTCACGAATCGCCCAGAACGGATCGGGCCCGTGAGCGGCCTCCTGGCCTATTTCCTGCGGGACCACCCGTTGCGGGGGACGGTCACCACCGCCTACAGCGGTATGCGCTATTGCCTGTCGGGAGAGCCCTTCCCCTACGCGCTGCTGGACGTACGCGACAATCCCTACCTGCTGGGCTTTTCCCCGGATGACCGCGTCTGGCAAAACGAGGAAATGGCGCTGTACCGGCGCGATCCGGGCCAGCGGCGTTTTCTCGATCTCCGGCCGGGTGCCTGCGAAGGCCCGGGGGCTGGAGCGGCCATCGCGCTGTCGCCGCTGGAAGCGCAACTCCGCGCGCTCCCTGGGCCGTGCCAGAAGGTTGCCCCCGATACTCCCTTCTACCTCGGCCCGGAAACGCTCGCCCCGCTCGACAGCGGCGGGACGCTCCTACTGGCATGGGTCTCGCTGGACGAGAGCCCCGGGCTGCTCGCTTGGGATGACGGCACGGTCGAGGAGCTGACCATTCCGGCCGGGTTTTCGATCTATCGGACAGCTCTGCGATCGGGTTCCCGACGGCTCGAGGTCACCGCCGGAGGCCCGGGGCAGCCGGCGATCTGCTGGGCAGTCCAGAGCGAAGAAACGGGCGAATGGGGCTGGATTCCTCTCCCGGGTACCATCGCTTTCCTGAGTCGCGCCGAGGTCCGGGGCACGACCCTCACACTCGAGCTCCGCCTGGCTTCTCCCGAGGGGCGGCGCCTTCAAGCGGTGCTGGAGGTATGGGAAAACGCCTATGCAGGGGCTGCCCATTACGCCTGGTGGGGACCCGTCCTGCTTCCGGCGGCGGGCACCTTGACGCTGGAAGCCGATATGGCCGCAAGAGAAGCAAGGCAGCTGGCCCCAGAGCGAACCGTGACGCTTCCTCCCCACGTGGGCGCGGCGGAATGGCCGGCCGCTCGGGATGGCACCTATTTCGCGAGCCTGTGGCTGTACTACGTCGACGCCATCGTATCGGTCCCGGTCGCGCAGTTTGAGATCGTCCAAGGGGAGATCCGGCAACTCGGGGCTTTGCCCAGCGACCCATTCCCGCTCTACATCCGGGGGCTGCGCACGCCGGCCGAGGTGACCTTCGGGGATGCGCTTCAGTTGGTCGGCTACGAGTTCCCCGAAGGACCCCATGCTGCTGGCGATGCCGTACC
>JBMFPK010000327.1:0-2932 GCA_049969155.1 Chloroflexia bacterium
CCACGATCGCTCCGTAGGGGCAGACCCGCGAGCAGGCTGCGCATCCGGTGCACAGGTCCGGATCGATGCGGGCCGTGATCGCTTCCACGGTCACCTTCCCCTTGGACATCAGGATATTCGCACGGGAGGCGGCCGCACTGGCCTGGGTCACGCTGTCCTTGATGTCCTTGGGCGATTCGCAGCAGCCGGCGAAAAAGACCCCCTTGCTCGGGGCGTCCACCGGGCGCAGCTTCGGGTGGGCCTCCAGGAAAAAGCCGTCGGGCGAGCGGGAGAGGGAGAGCAATTGGCGGATCGGTTCGCTTTCCAACCGCGGGATGCCGCCTACGGAGAGGATCACCAGATCCACATCGTGCTGCTCGACGCGGCCGGCCGTGGTGTTTTCCACGGTCAGGCGCAGTGTCCCGTCCTCGAGCCGCTCGACCTCGCCGGGAAGCCCACGGATGTACCGCACCCCTGCCTCGCGGCTCCGCCGGAACATCTCTTCGAAGCCCTTCCCGAAGGCCCGGATGTCCATGTAAAAGACGGTGATCTCGGTGTCCGGATAGTGGTCCCTCAGCAGGAGGCTGTCCTTGATCGTGTTCATGCAGCAGATGTTCGAGCAGTAGGGGTTACCCCTTGCCGGGGAACGGGAGCCGACGCACTGGATGAAGGCGATCCGCTTGGGGGTGCGACGATCGCTGGGACGGATCAGGTGCCCCTCCGTGGGCCCCCCCGCGGAGATCAGCCGCTCGAACTCCAGGCTGGTGATCACGTCCTCGAAACGGGTGTAGCCGTACTCGTCCAGCGGCGTCGGGTCGTACACGTCCATCCCGGTCGCGACGATGATCGCCCCCACATCGAACTCCACGATGCGGTCTCGGTCGTCGAAATCGATGCACCGCTTGTCACAGCGATCCATGCACTTGCCGCAGGCCAGCGGGTTGTTCCCCAAGCAGTGGGCGATGTCCACCAGGTACGCGGACGGCACCGCCTGCGGGAACGGCTTGTAGATGGCCCGGCGCGTGGAAAGCCCCATCTGAAATTCGTCCGGGACGAGCACGGGGCATACCTTCTCGCATTCGCCGCAGGCGGTGCACTCCTGCTCGTCCACAAACCGCGCCCTCTTGCGCACCCGGACGTGAAAGTTCCCCACATAGCCGGTGATCGTCTCGATCTCGCTGTAGGTCAGGAGGGTGATCCGCGGATGTCGACCGACATCCATCATCTTCGGCCCGAGGATTCAGATGGAACAGTCCATCGTCGGGTAGGTCTTGTCCAGCTGCGCCATGATCCCGCCGATGGAGGGTTGTCGTTCCACGAGGTACACGGTGTGCCCGGCGTCCGCCAGGTCCAGCGCCGCCTGGATGCCGGCTACCCCGCCCCCGATGACCAGGGCGGCCTTCGTCACCGGGATCTGGGCCTCCTGCTGAGGGAGCAGACGGCTTGCCTGCGCCACCGCCACGCGGACGATGTCCTGGGCCTTGCGGGTGGCCGCTTCTCGGTCGAAGAGGTGGACCCACGAGCACTGCTCGCGGATGTTGGCCATCGCCAGCAGGTAGGGGTTCAGTCCAGCCTGCGCGATGCAGGAGCGGAACGTCGGCTCGTGCAGGCGGGGGGAACAGGAAGCAACGACCACCCGGTCCAGGTTGTGTTCGCGAATCAGTCGGCGGATCTCCTGCTGTCCCGGTTCCGAACAGGTGTACTTGTTGCGGGCGGCGACAACGACCCCGGGAAGCGAGGCCGCGTAGCTCCGCACGGCCTCGCAATCCAGCGAGCCGGCGATGTTCAGGCCGCACTCGCAGACGAAAACGCCGATGCGTAGCTCTGACTGGGACAACTGGGACCTCCTTTGGCCGACAGGGCCTCCACTCGAGGGAGCCCGGATGCACGCCCATTCTAGCACACGTGGGAAACGGGGTCAACCGGTTTGCCAGTCCCGCGGAATGGTGATATAATACACCTACTTGGGGGAGTCATCGAGCCCCCACGAAGCCTTTCTGCTCCAGGGCGGGCCGCCTCACCCGTGCCTGGGGCAAACCCGTAGAAAGGAGGATCTGCGTGCGAAACTACGAGTTGCTGTACATCGTCCGCCCCGATCTGGACGAGGAGGCACGAGCGTCTCTCATAGCCCGGATCCAGGGGACCATCGAATCGTTGGGCGGCAAGGTGGACGGAGTCGTCCAGACAGAGCCCTGGGGACGCCGCCGGTTGGCCTATCCGATCAACCACTTCGAGGAAGGGTTCTACGTCCTGTGCCACTTTTCCCTCGAAGCCGCGCAGCTGGCCGACTTCGAGCGCGTTCTCAAGCTGACCGATGGCATCCTCCGTTACCTGCTGACCCGCCGGCAAGCCTAGGCCGGGAGGATACAGGATGGCCGCGCGAGGACTGAACAAGGTGTTCCTCATCGGCAACTTGGGAGCAGACCCGGAGATGCGCTACACGCCCAGTGGCAGGGCGGTGACCACCTTCCGCCTGGCCGTCAACCGTACCTGGAAAGACCCCAACACTGGGGAGCAGATGCAGGATACGCAATGGTTCCGTGTCGTCGCCTGGGCCCAGCTCGCGGAAATCTGCAATCGGTATCTCTCCCGGGGACGTCAGGTCTTTGTCGAAGGACGCCTCCAGACGCGCACCTGGGAGGGCCAGGACGGCACGCGACGCTATATGACCGAGATCGTCGCGCAGGACATTGTCCTCCTGGGAGCGGCCCCGGCAGCCCCTGAGGAGCTCCCCACGATCGACCTGGGCGTGCCCCCGGAAGAGGGGTTCGAAGAAGACCTGCCGTTCTGAGGACGGTATCTGGATCGCATCGGGCCTGCCGGGGATCCCTCTGCAGGCGATGCAGTTCTGTCAGTATGGAGGAAAATGCACGATGAGCGAGGCGAATCGAACCCGGAAAAAAGGGCAGTCCCAGCGGAAGAGCTGCCCCTTCTGTGTGGATCGGATCGGCGA
>JBMFPK010000328.1:0-2920 GCA_049969155.1 Chloroflexia bacterium
AGATCTAGCCTGGCGCGGTGTTCAAGAACCACCTGCGGCATTCTAGCACACCGCACAGAGCGGTGTCAAACAGCGAGAAAGGAGCGAAAATGGCACGGGTGATCGACATCGTGACAGCCGTGGTCGCACTCGGCTTCGCCGCCCTTGGCGCGAAACGGGGGCTGTTCCGTGAGCTGATGGTGCTGCTCGGGGGCGTGGTGCTGGGCGCGATGATGGGCAGCCTCTGGGGGGAATTCTGGGCCGGGGAACTTGCACGCTATATGGCCACGGGCGAACAGACCCTCCAGGGCGCGGTGTTGATGGCCTTGCTCTTCGGGGTCGTGCTGTTCGTGGGATACGGAAGCGGGTTCCTCCTGTCCCGCACTCCCCTTCCCGTCTGGCAGCGGGTCGTCGGAGGGCTTCTCGGGCTGCTCAACGGCCTCCTGCTGGAAGCGTTTTTCTTCCGCTACCTCCGCACCTACTTCCTGAAGAGCCCCTCGGTCTTCGACCAGTCCATCGCCTCAACGCTCTTGACGCAGTGGCTCTCGTGGGTCTTCCTGGGGCTCGTCGTCGCCTTTGCGCTGGTGGTCACGGTGGTCGCACTCGTCCGGTTCGCCCGCTGGATCGCGCGACTGACCCAGGCACCCGTCCCGGCCGCGCCTTCCGCCGCTGCCCCGGCTACCCCGGCACCCCCAGCCACGGAAAGCCCCACGGTTCCCTGCCCCAGTTGCGGCAACCCCCTTGTCCCCGGAGCGACCTATTGCCCGCACTGCGGCAAACTTCTGTCCCCATGAGGCGGTGAGAAGACCGTGGACCAAAGCAACTTCTTGCTCCCTCGCCGCGGAAGGGATCACCCGCCGCGATACCGTTTGTCCTGCCCGGGCCAGCCACGAGCGCGATGAGTTGTCGCGGGAAAGGCCCCTTGCCACATCGTCCTTGGAACTGCAAAGCGCACCACTTTGCCCGGGTCCCTGGACGGCAAACTCCTCCAGGCCGGGGCATGGCAAAGCAGGCTCCATGATGCCCCTGTCCTGGCCGTCAGGCAGGCGCCTGTCCTCGCGGTGCAGTCCTCTCCCGTTTGCCAGAAAGCCGGGGTCGGTGTATCATGCGGGCCGCCGCGTGAGGTGCGGCGGAAAAGCACCGTCTGGAAAGACCCGTTGGAGAGGAGCGCTACGATGCAACTGGCCCGCAAGCTGGAGAACCTTCCTCCTTACCTGATGGCGGAGGCGAATCGGCGCATCGCCGCCAAGCAGGCGCAGGGGATCGACGTGATCAACCTGGGCATCGGGAATCCGGACCTCCCGACGCCCCAGTGGGTCGTGGAGGCGTTGTGCCGGGCGGTCCAGGACCCGCGCAACCACGGTTACCCGAACTACTACGGCATCCCGGAACTGCGGCAGGCTTTCGCCCGCTACTACGCCCGACGCTTCGGCGTGGAACTCGATCCGGCACGCGAGGTGGTGCCGCTGATCGGGAGCAAGGAGGGGTTGGTCCACCTGACCAACGTCCTGTGCAACCCCGGAGATATCGTGCTGGTGCCCGATCCGGCTTACCCGGTTTACCGAATCGCCGCCATCCTAGCAGGAGCAGATGTGTATCCGGTGCCGCTGCTCGAGGAGAACGGTTACCTGCCGGATCTGGAGGCGATCCCGGAGTGGATCGCGCGGCGAGCGCGTCTGCTCTGGTTGAACTACCCAAACAACCCGACGGCGGCAGTGGCGGATGCCGCCTTCTTCTCCCGGGCCATCGACTTTGCCCGGCGCTACACCCTCGTCCTGGCGCACGATAACGCCTACGCGGACGTTTCCTTCGACGGGTACCGGCCTCCGAGCCTGCTCGAGGTGCCCGGAGCCAAGGACGTCGGGGTCGAGTTCTATTCCCTTTCCAAGACCTTCAACATGGCCGGATGGCGGGTCGGTGCGGTCCTCGGCAACGCGGAGGTCGTCCAGGCAGTTGCCCGCGTCAAGACGAACGTCGACAGCGGCATCTTCACGCCGATCCAGATCGCTGCCGTGGCGGCCCTCGAAACCGATCCGGAGTGGATCGCCGCGCGTAACCAGATCTACCAGCGCCGTCGCGACCGCGTGCTGGCCGCATTGAGCAGCGCGGGCATCCAGGCCCAGAAGCCTCAAGCGGGTCTCTACATCTGGGGTCGCGTCTCCGGCAACCTGAGTTCGATGGACTTTTGCCTGCGGCTACTGGAGGAGACGGGCGTCTGGGTGACCCCGGGAAGCGGGTTCGGCGAGCGCGGAGAAGGGTACTTCCGCTTGGCGCTGACGGAGCCGGACGATCGCCTCGAAGAGGCGGTGCGCCGGCTCGCCTCCTTCCGCAGCTAGGGCGCGCAGCGGCAAGGTGGATTGTCCACCCGGACGTCGAGAGAGGCTGGGCGTATCCTGCACCGCCCACGCTGCCCGTGGCAGGCGGCGCGGGCGGTGTCGTTTCTGCCGGCGGTATGCGCAAGCAAGGAGCGGCGGACGACATCTGGCCGGAACTTGACAGCTGTGGTATAATAAGATTATTTTACCCGGTGCGCTTTCTTGTTTGCAGGTACTCGCTTGTCAAGGAGGGGAGAGGCACCCTTTGAGGCCACTGGTTGCCTGACTGGATTCCCCACACTCCTTGTGTACCTCTCACTGGGCTAGCCCCCCTGAGATTTCCGACCCCGGGCGTTCGGACAGGCAGTAGAACACGGAAGCGAGGCTCGCTTATGCGAAAAGCAGCCGCAGTTGTGGCTTTTCTTGTCTTGCTTACAGGTTTCATCGGCCCGGCCGCGATGGCCCAGGGCCCCACGCCACCCCCTGACCGCGTCGCGACAGTGGCAGCTAACGACCAGCAAGGACTCCTCCCCGAAAGCCTCTCCGGCTCCTTTGTCGTCTTCGACCCCACGGTCGGCGGCGACACCTGCTTCATCCCCGGCACGACGCAGACCTTCTGCTTCCGC
>JBMFPK010000329.1:0-1981 GCA_049969155.1 Chloroflexia bacterium
GGGGTCCTCGCGCAGGAAGCGCATGCTGCTGTCGAAGGTGGCACCGCCCCACATCTCCAGGGAGTGGAAGCCCACCTGGTCCAGCTTCGGCCCGATCGGAAGCATATCCTGGACCCGCATGCGCGTGGCCAGCAGCGACTGATGGGCATCGCGGAGGACCGTATCGGTGATGCGTACCGGTTTGGGGGGCACAGACATAGCCTCCTCCTCGCCGACGGCCTTTTGCGGCACATATAGATTCCCCGCACGGCCCGGCAGCGCCGTCCGCCGGGGTGGATGGGGCCTATTATACCCGACCTGGGGAAAGATGGCAAAGCGGCGCGCCCTTGAAATTCGCCCCAATGTATCGTAAAATTCCCACCGAGGGCCGATCGGGATGACGGACTACCTTAACGGTGCAGCGTTGGCTTCCACGCTTTCAGATCGACCCAAGGAACTTCCCATGAAGTGCCCGAATTGCGATACTCCGGTACCCGACGGTGTCCTGTCCTGCCCTCACTGCGGCCTGCTTCTGGCGGCATTTCCCGGTGAAGAAGGAGCTGCAGCGCCCTTTGCGCCGATCGCACGGAAACGGTGGTGGATCCCTGTGGTGGCGGTCGCGGGCATTGCCCTTCTCGCCGGCGTACTTGTGTTTTTCCTGTGGCCCCGCCGGCCACTGTTGCGCGTCCTTGCCCTCACGTCGTCCGGCAGTACCCCGGAGGCGATCGAGGGGTTCCCCGCGTTCTACCCCGATGCCCCGATCCAGTTGCGCCTCCAGTGGCGACTGCCGCGCGGCCGTCGTCTCTACGTACGATGGTACCATACCGGTTGCCTGGAGGAAGAGATCTGGAGCGAGGAATGGGTCCCGGGCTCACGCGGCCAGGCGCTGCCCTGGGGCCGCAGGGCTGTGGTTTCGCTGGATGCTTCGTCCTCTTCGCCCCTGGCCCTCGGGTCCTATCAGGTCGAAGTGGCAACGGAAGGAGATTCCGAAGGGCTCGCGCAGCGCCTCTCTTTCCAGGTTGTCCCTCCTCCCGGGGCGGGGCCCTCGGAAGTGCGCGAGCTGGGACTGGCCTGGCTTGTGGATAGCGACGGCCTTCCCATCCGTCGGACGAACACCTTCGCGCCGTACGATGTGGTATATGTGACTGCTCGGGGGGATTTGGGGATCGGCTCGAGGCTGGAAACCTACTGGTACTTCCCCGGGGACGAGGAGCCAGATCGTACGCACGCGATCACGACCACGCGGAACCTCCGCGATCAGCCCCTGCTCGTCTTCCTGGCGGAACCAGTGCCTCTCGTCCCTGGAGACTACCGGGTGCTGGTGTGCCTGGACGGCCAACCGCAGGAGGAACTGGAGTTCCAGGTGCAGGAGAAGGTGAGACGACTGGGTGTGCTCTATGAGGATTTCGAGGTGGCCGGGAAGTGGCCGGAGGGTCATTCAGATACGGTGGACCGCGGTTATGAGGAGGGCAAGTACCGGATCGAGGTCCTGGAATCGGAGATGATCGCCTGGAGCCGGCTGCACGAGACCTTCACCGATGTCGCGGTCCTGGTGTTGGCGGAGCAGTCGGCCGGCCCCTTCGACAGCGACTACGGGGTGATCTGCCGTTATGTTGATAGCGACAACTTTTACTCCTTCTCGCTCAGCGGTGTGGGAGAGTATTCGTTCGCGAAACTGGTAGGAGACGAATGGGTCACGCTTGTGCCGTGGACCCCTACCTCGGCGATCTGGGGCATCCTTCCGAACCGCATCACCGTCCTGTGCCGGGGGGACGAGCTGTCGCTCCGTGTCAATGGGGTGCTCCTCAACCGCTTGCGCGATAGCGATTTTGCGGAAGGCGACGTGGGCATCTTTGCCGGGACACGCTCCGACGCGAGCGGCGTGCGCGTGCTCTTCGACGATCTGCAGGTGGTTCCGCTGCGGTAGGTGCGGTTGCGACCGGGCGATCTCGTGGTCCGTTCGCTCGCGCGGGGACTTTGGCATTTCCCTCGAAGCCTCTCC
>JBMFPK010000329.1:1991-2909 GCA_049969155.1 Chloroflexia bacterium
GGGTGGGGGGACGAGCCCTTTCCCCGTATGGCCCGGGCCCTGTGACGGCAACCTATAGGGGAAGCTAGCTGGGTTTCCCGGATGTATCGCCGGGGAGTGGGCAGATCTTGCGGGCGCTAGCCAGGGTCGAGCGGAATCTCCGGTTCCTTCTGGGTTGCGCAGGCGATGCGCACGCGGGCCGCAAAATGGGCGACCAGCAACGCCGCGACCTCCTCGGCTGCGGCCTGTACGACCGCGGGGCCGACCTCGGGCAGGCCGTCGATGGGGATGAAGACGGCGCGGGTTTCCGGCCTGATGCGGTCCTTGTGTCCCTGTCGCCACACCCAGTGCCGCGTGAGGACGTCCTCGCCGTCCAGGTAGGCGATCTCCCCAGCCCCTACGGCTTCCACCGTTTCGGAGAAAAGCGGGCGAAAGAGTTCCCCTCCGCGGGTGGGCCCCAGGAGGATGGACCGTTCGATCGCTTGCAGGTCGTGCCCGCCCATCGGGATGACATGCCGCAAGGAGACGGCGTTGTACAGATCGACGAGGGGGAGGATGCTCGGGAGGCCCCGTTCGGAGAGGGCCCGCCGTGCGAGCGCTTCGATGGAACTGGGGTACTTGACGCCGGAGAGTCCGAGCGCCTGGAACGCGCGGCGCCAGAGAGCAATCTGCGGGTGCTCCTGGGGCGGCCGGCCGCCCCACGCCTCACGGAAGTGCTGCTGGGCCGCTGCAAGGAGGCAGGTGATTGCCTGCGGTTCCTTCGGCGGCTCCAGTGCGTGCGCGACCACGACGCCGATCGTCAGCCCGGGGAAGCGCTGGAACAGCTCGTCGGCCACACGGAAGGTCTTCATCCGGTGGCCTCCTCCGGAGGGCGGTTGAAGCGTCCCATCGCCGCTTCGATCCCTTCCTGCAGGAAGCATTCCACGGCGTCCGCAGCCC
>JBMFPK010000330.1:0-2889 GCA_049969155.1 Chloroflexia bacterium
GGCGGGGCCGCACAAAAATGAAATAAACCTGAAAACCGCCTGCCGCCACATCGTCAACTGCGTGCGGGTCTTTGCCGTCAGGCACGAAATAGAAGAAACCTCCACCCTGGGCCGCCTGGCGCAGCTGCAGGGGGCTGCGGCCCAGAAGCCTTCCGGCTTCGAAGATCGCCTTCCAAAGGCCGGCGGTGCCTCCCTCCAGGTCGATGTCGGGGGCGATCAACACGGGAAGATCGTCCATCGTCGCCTGCAAGAGATCCGGCAGCCCGATCAGCTTCGCGCAGTTCGTAGACCCCGGTGACAGGCGATGGATGGAAGGGACGAGCAGGGCGTCTACCTGACCTACCAGTGCGCGCACGTGGCCGAAGAAGAGCTTCAGCGGCACACAGGCTTCCGCAACCGTGTACCGCGACCCGGCCTCCAGCGTGGCCCGGTTGCTGGGCGGAGACACCACCACCTCGACCTGCAGGGCGCGCAGGAAGGCTTCCCAAGCGGGATGGAAGCGGAAGAAGGCGAGGGCTCGGGGAACCCCCACACGCATCGCTCACCCCCTTGCCTTTCGGGCGGCCCAAAGCATGTCCACAAACGCTTCCAGGCGGGTCCACACGCCCGCGTGGCCCGTCTGCTCGTCGAACAGGAGGTTCAGCACCGGGAAGCCCCGATCCCGGTGCAGTGCGACAAGGGCGCTCTGGGCCACCATCTCCGGCGTGCAGTTGAAGGGAGCCACGTGGATGAGCCCGTCCACCTCGCCTTGCTGTACCATGAGCGCCGCTTCCCCCACAGCAGACCGAGCAAAGCCCCCGACGTCGCGCCGAAGGTACCGTTTCCCGGCCAGGCGCGCCCGTGCCGCGCGGTCACGCCGCAGCCAGGCGGGGAGCGGCGGAGTGATCCGTCCCGTGTAATGGAACCAGCGCCGCACTTCGACCTGCATACGGCCGAGCTCCCGTTCCAGGTCCTGGTTCAGGAAGGGGGTGAGGATCGTGTAGACGTCTCCGACCAGGCCGATCCGGAGCACGGGTCGGTCGGGGTCATGTTCCACCTGTCGGAGCAGAGCGAGAATGGCTTCCTGTTCCCGTCTCAGTTCCCCGTAGTCCTGAAGCCGGGCTACCCGGTTGAGTGCCCTGGAGCGGGCGAGATCGCTCGACCCCCGGGCGCGCTCCCGCGGACGCAAGTAGAGCGTCCGCGTCTCGATGGCATCGGTCAGCTCCAGCAGGCCCAGGAGAAACCGGATCGGCCCCAGGAGCTCGCGCAGAGGGCGGCCTTCGGCGAAGGTACGGGTGAGGCGGAGCAGATCGCGGTGTACATGGTAGAGGTCCAGGGTGTGGACGCGCACCTCGAACCCGAGCGCCCGCAACGCACGGGTGTGTTGCAGCGCCGAGTAGCCGAGGCGGCAAGTACGGGCTCCTCCCAGCATCACGAGGTCCGTGGCACCGCGTTCGGCGGCCTCGACGTAGCTGCCAAACAGGAGCTTGCAAGGAATGCAAAGCATCTCCGGGGTGTGTCGGATCCCGATGTCCAACGTGCGGCGGGAGACCGGGGGAGGGGAGACAACCTCGGTCCCCAGGACCTGCAAGTATTTCTCCGCCACCAGGCTCAGCACACCCAGCGGAGGGAAAGCGACGCGCCTGACCATGGATCTCCTTTCGTGGACCGTATTTTGGGGCCGGGGAAACAATACAGGGAGAGCGCGATCCTGTCAAATCCGGCTACAGCTGGACAGTTTCCTCTCCCAGCAGCTCGAGCGGGTGGACGTCCCGGTACCGGATGCCCCACACTTGTACCCTGTACCTTCCTGGGGCCAGTCCGTGCACGCGGGCGCTCACATGGTAAGCGCACATGCAGCGGCAGACCTCGCCCTCGTTCGTCTCGATCACCTTCAGCAGGTCGCCCGCGCGCTCCAGGTGCAGGGCAATCCGCGCGCAGCAGACATAGGCGACATCCTGCTCGATGTACAGTTCGGAACCGCGGGAAGAGATCTCCACGTGGTTCTGCCTCTCTGCTGCCGGAGCCTGCTCCTCGCACGGCCCGACCGTGTAGGAGAGGCGCGGAGCAGCTCCGCAGCCAAGGGGCAAAGCCAACAAGCAGAGGAGCAGTAGCAAACGCCAAAGGTGTGACATCCCACACCTCCTCGCGGCCCGGCCGGCCCAGGATGCTTTTCCGTCATGATGCGCCCGATTCCCCTCGCTGTCAAACGGGTTCGGCGGGAGTGGCGGTTTGCGGCCGGTCGAGAGGTATAGTAGAATGCGAACGAGTGCTGGTCGCCAGGTGCAGGATGGGGCACGATACCGTGTGAGGAGGTATAGGCGTGGCCGAGGAATTCTCCGAGCCTCCGCTGTTGCTCGACGGGGAGCACCTGACCCTGGAGGACGTGGTCGCGGTCTCCCGGAGAGGCCGGCCGGTCGCTCTGACGGAAGGCGCGCGCGAAGCGGTCCGGCGCTGCCGCGCGTGGGTGGACGAGGTGGCCGCCCGCGGGGAACCCCTCGTGTACGGCTTGAACACCGGATTCGGGTCTCTGGCCAATGTCCCGGTCCCGCCGGATCGGGCCGATCGCCTTTCGTACAACCTGATCGTGAGCCACGCTTGTGGGGTAGGGGAACCGCTGCCGGAAGAAGTTGTGCGGGCCGCTATGCTGATCCGCGCCAACACGCTCGCTCGGGGGTATTCCGGGGTTCGCCTGGAGACGCTGGAGACGCTCGTCGAAATGTTGAACCGGGGTGTGCACCCGGTGATTCCGGCGATGGGTTCGCTGGGCGCGAGCGGCGACCTAGCTCCGCTTTCGCACCTGGTGCTCGTGCTGGCGCGGGATCCGGATGGCGCGGACGAGCCGAGCGGGGAGGCGTTCTTCGAGGGCGAGCGGATGAGCGGCGCTCAGGCGATGCGCCGGGCGGGGCT
>JBMFPK010000331.1:0-2884 GCA_049969155.1 Chloroflexia bacterium
CCCAAAGGGTGACTCCTGGAGGAGGATCGTATGATAGGGACGGCGCAAGAAAACGACGGCCCTAGTATCGTGGCCGTGGCTGCCGCCACAGGCGTCTTCAGTCCGGAGGAGGTCGCCTGTGTGCGAAGCTTGTGGGAAGAATCCCGCGAGGGGGGAGAGAGCGGCTACCGGTTCCTGGTGGCCAGGGAAGGGGATAAGGTCCTCGGCTTTGCCTGCTACGGACCTCACCCGCTGACTCGAGGAACCTACGACCTGTACTGGCTGGCGGTGGACCCCGCGGCCCGTGGCCGCGGCATCGGCCGCGCCCTTCTGCTCGCGGTGGAGGAAGAGGTGCGCGGTCGGCAAGGCCGGCTTCTGCTCATCGAGACGTCTGGCACACCGGCCTACGAGCCGGCCCGCCGTCTCTATATTTCCTGCGGCTACCGGCTCGAGGCCGTGGTCCACGACCACTATGCCCCAGGGGACGACCTCTACCTCTTCAGCAAGCTGCTGGTCCCCTGCAGCAGCACCTCACCACCGGAGCCCGTCCACGCTTTGGAAACGGCTCCTGCCCCGGACGAGCGGGCCGTGTCCACAGTACCCGTAGGCAGATAGGTCCACCAGCTGCCCGTGAAGGCCGAGCCTTCGGCCAGATGCCGCCACACGTAGGCTTGCCTCAGCTTGCGTGCGGGTTCGCGGGAAAATGGCCGATGTCCGGCACCAGGGGGACCATGCGGCCATCCCGTTGGACCAGGTAGACATCCCCCCTCCAGGTGACCCGGCGCCCCAGCAAGGCCATTGCCCAGTAGCACGCGTGGAGGAGATCGCTCAACGGCAGCCAGAGCAGGTGCCGCCGGACGACCGTATCGCCGGTGTGGCCGGCGATCAACCACGTCGTGCCTTCCCGGATCAGCAGGCTCCCCAGAAAGACCAGCCACCCCAGCGGGCCGAAGCCGGTGAACAGGAGGGCAAGCAAGGCGAGGGGCAAGGTCAACGTGATGGCCATAGGGATGTACTCGCGCGGCCGGCTCACCCTCGCGCAGCGCAACCAGCGCACGTGTCGCTCATACACCTCACGCAGGGGCATCCTTCCCAGGACGTTATCGATCAGGTAATCCGAGAGGACGACGCGCCGACCGAGCTGAGCCACACGGGCGGCGATCTGAAAATCGTCCGCCAGGTAATCCGCCACAGCGGCGAACCCGCCCACCCGTTCCAGATCCTCGCGGCGGAGCACGATCGAGGCCCCAAACCCGTAGGCCATCCGCAGCAGGTGCAGCCCCATCAGGGCCGGCGGCGCAAAACAGGCCCCGAGCTCGAGTGCCTCCATCACGGCGCCCACGCTTTCGGGCTGGCTTCCCCGACACAGCGAGGTCACGACCCCCACCTCGGGGTCCGCAAGCGGTGCCACCACACGGCGCAGGTAGTCGGGGGTTGCGCGCATGTCGCTATCGCTGGCGACCAGGATCGGATAGCGGGCCTCGGCGGCCAACGCGTGCAGGATGCTCGCCTTGCGATTCGCCCCGAGCGGACACGCTTTCAGCAGGCGGATGTTTCGCTCGGGGAACGTCCGCTGCAGCTGCTGGACGACCGCGATGGCGGGATCATCCGCGTCGAGCACCCCGCAAAGGATCTCGTACTCCGGATAGTCCTGTCGGCAGAAAGAGGCCAGGTTCTCGTAGAGGCCAGGGTCGACCCCTCGGATCGGCTTCAGGATCGACACGGGCGGGGTGAAATCGCCCGGGTAGGAACGGCGCTCGCGGAAGAACGCGCGTACGCTTAACCAGGCGACGATCCAGTACAGGGCGCTCAACGTGGTGAGAAGCACGAAGAACATCGGATCTCCTTTCTTACGGCCAGCTCGGTATAGCTCCCACGGACGATCCCACGCGCGTCCAGCAGGGAACGCACGCGTGGGCTGAGGAGGGTGGCCAGATCTCCGGGGTTCGGGCCCAACGGCTCCGCGAAAGCCCCCGTCGAAGGGTGAAAGTAGATCTCCGCCGAGGGGACGTCCAGCCGCTCCAGCAGATGCAGGACGTAGCCCTCGGACATCCGGCCGGTGTGGAAGAGACCGTGGACGCGTTCGGTGACGACAAGCCGATAGCCACGAAGGCGCTTCAAGGTGTATCGCGCGAGCAGGGCAAAGATCGCTGCCCAGAGCAGGTGTGTAGCGGCCTGCCGTCGGTCGTACACGAGGGCCGCGCCGAGGCGATCGCGGGGCAGGCGAAAGCCCCGAGCGCCGTACCGTTCTGCCAGCGGAAGCAGGATACGCAGGACCGCAGGATGGAGGTGCATGTGACAATGGCCGTCCACGTGGTCCAGCGGCAAGCCGGTTTCGGCATACCGTCGAAACTGCGCCTCGATCTCGGCAGCAAGTTCGGCCTGCGCCGCACGGCTGAAGAAGCAACGCAGGCCGAGGCGGAAAGCGTCCGCAGGGAAGGACCCATCGGGGCCAACAAGATGGGGAATCTGTTCCGGCGGAAGGACGGGCCGGCCGGAGAGCACGACCAGGTGCAACCCCACAGCCAGCGTGGGATGCTCGCGGGCCATGGCCACGGCTTCCGCACTGGCCTCACCGGTCACCATGAGGCTGGCGCTCGTGAGCACTCCCTCGCGGTGCGCGCAAAAGATCGCCTCGTTCACCGCGCTGCAGCGCCCCAGGTCGTCGGCGGTCAGGATCAGGAACGGCGTCCCGGAAGCGCTCACCCGGTACCTCCAGCACCATCTCTACTCCTTCGATGCGGCGACCTCCTCGAGCCGCAGGGACAGCACACGCGAGGTGCCGTCCTCCGTAAGCGAAACGCCATACAGGGTACGCGCGGCCTCGATCGTGCCCCGGTTATGGGTGATGACGATGAACTGCGTCTGAGAGGCAAGCTCCTCGAGGCACTCCCGGAACCGCCCG
>JBMFPK010000332.1:0-2874 GCA_049969155.1 Chloroflexia bacterium
GGGTAGGGGGCTATCCCCTCGAGGATCCCGAAGCCGTCCAGCGGCGGCAGCGGGATCAGGTTGAAAGCGGCCAGTGCCACATTGACCCCCATCAAGGAAAGCAGAAGCGTACGGGCCCCTGTCCCATAGGAGAGTTGGGCTCCGGTAAACACGTGAATCAGGCGCCAGAGGACGGCAACCCCCAGAGCAAGCACTAGGTTGCTTGCTGGGCCTGCTGCTGTGGCAAGCGCGGCACCGCGCCTGCCCCCCCGCATATAGGCCGGGTTGATGGGCACGGGCTTTCCCCAGGCGATCGGTGCATAACCTAGGATCATCAGCACGAACATGACGGCGCCGATCGGGTCCAGATGAGCCAGCGGATTCAGCGTGACGCGGCCGGCCCAGCGCGGAGTGGGATCCCCCAGACGGTTCGCCGCCCAGGCATGAGAGAATTCGTGGATCGTCAGCCCGAGGAGCAAAGCGATCGCCATACTCAGGATGGATACCGGATCGAACCGCACAAACCCCTCCTTTGCAAGAAATGCACAGCGGAAACGGCAGGCCCATTATAACACAAAGCCCTTCGTGGGCCAACCGAAGTTTGCCGAACCGCGCCCTTCATGGTATGATAAATGCAAGGAGGTCCCATGATCCGGATTCTGCACTTTGCCGACCTGCATTTGGGCGTGGAGAACTACGGGAGGGTAGATCCGGTAAGCGGGCTGAGCAGCCGCATCCGGGATTTCCTTGCACGGTTGGACGAGGTGGTCGAGTTCGCGCAGGAAAACGACGTCGACGTGGTTTGCTTCGCCGGAGATGCCTTCCGGAACCGGTTTCCCGAGCCGACCTACCAGCGCGACTTTGCCCGACGGATCGGCCGTCTGGCTCGCTCCGGCATCCCGGTGGTGCTGGTGGCCGGCAACCACGACCAGCCGGCCGTCACGGCGAAGGCGACGACCTTCGACATCTTCATGGCCCTTGCGGTAGAAAACGTCTATGTGGCCGCGCGAGAGGAGACGGTTTTCCGCATCCCCCTTAAGGGCGAACGCCTCCTCCAGGTCGCCGCGTTCCCGTACCCCAACCGCGGCTGGCTCGGCTGGCCTGAGGAGATGAAGCGGAAACCGCTGCGGGAACAGGACGAGTACCTGCGCGCCGCGGCAGCTCGCAGGCTGGCAGGGCTCGCCGCACAGATCGATTCCTCGATACCCGCAGTGCTCGTAGCCCACGTGCTCGCCTTGGGAGCAGAACTCGGTACAGAACAGAGTATGACGCTGGGAGGGGAGCCCCTCCTGATGCCGTCCACCTTGGCGCATCCGGCCTACGACGCGGTGCTTCTCGGGCACGTACACCGGGCGCAGGTGGTGCGCAGCGAGGCCCCCCCGATGCTCTACGCGGGCAGTTTAGAGCGGGTGGACTTTGGAGATGCAGACCAGGAGAAGGGCTTCTATGTCGTGGAGATCGAGGAACCGAAGGGCAGCCGCCGCGCAGTGTCGTACCGCTTTGTGCCGGTTCAGGCGCGGCCCTTCCTCTCCCTGGAGGTGGATGCGACGCGCGGGGACCCGATGGGACGTGCCTTGGCCGCGATTGCCGAAGCTCGTTCCCGGGGCCAGCTGGCCCAGGCGGTGGTACGTATGCGGTTGAGGGTGCGGGAGGAGGACACCGCAAGCGTCGATCTCCAGGCTTTGCGTCGGGCGCTCGACGAGGTGTTCTACGTTGCAGGAATAGGCCTCGAAGTGGAGCGTTGCGAGCGGGTCGCTTCCCGGATCCCCCTGGAGGGCCTGGGCCCACTGGAAGCACTGGAGCGGTACTGGATCTCCAAGAGTGTTCCACCAGAACGTCGGGAAGTCCTCCACCAGTTCGCACGGGAGCTGATCGAGGAAGACGACAAGTTGCAGTAGGGTGTTCGTTGCGGTATAATAGGGACAAGCAGGTTGGGCCCCTGCCATTCTGGGCGTGCTTCTCCTACAGAGAGGCCCAACACGGAGGGAATGTCCATGGCGATGGTCAAGCTGCAGGAGTGCTATGATCGGGCCCACCGCTACCTGGCTCAGGGGGAGTACGACAAGGCCGAAGCCGTCTGCGAACACATCCTGCAATACTACCCTCAAGATCTGGGGACCTTCCAGCTGTTGGGCCAGATCTATCTGGAACGGAAGCAAGCCCGCAAGGCCCGCGAGTACTACCAGAAAGTGCTGGAGATCGATCCGGAAAACGTCTCGGCTCACTGGGGGATGGGCATCGCCTTCCAGGACGAAAATGACCTGGAATCCGCGGTCGCCGAGCTGGAACGCGCCCTGGAAATCAAGCCCGACCTTCCCGACCTGCGCAACCACCTCCTCCGCCTCTATACGCAGTTGTACGGGGAATCGCGCGCGCAGCTGCGCCTGAGCCGCGCCGGCCTGGGCCGGCTCTACGTCAAGGGCGACATGCTGGACAAGGCGATCGAGGAATTCCGCGAAGTCCTGAAGGAGGAACCGGACCGAGCAGACGTCCAGCTCTCCCTGATCGAAGCCCTGTGGCGCAGCGGCGACGTCGACGGAGCCGCTCAGGTCTGCGAAGAGGTGTTGCAGCGCCTTCCGAACGCCCTGAAGGCGAACCTGGTGCTGGGTTATGCCCGCCTCACAGCGGGCCGACAGGAGGAAGGCGAACAGCTGTGGCGCCGGGCGGCGGCCTGCGATCCGAACAATGCGATGGCGCGGGCAATCTTCGAGATGGCGCCGATGCGCATCCCCCATGACTTCCTTGCCTGCGAAGCCGCGACCCTCCCCGACTTTGACGAGAAGGCGTGGGAGACGATGCGGCCGGCCGTGGCAGCAGAACCGGTACGGGCACCCGCTCCTCCACGGCCCGAGCCTTCGCGCGCGGCCCCAGCGCCGCAGCCGGAGCCGCTCGGTG
>JBMFPK010000333.1:0-2866 GCA_049969155.1 Chloroflexia bacterium
CCAGGAGCACGCCCGCCTCGTGGGGACCCACTGTCCGGAGTGCGGCTGGACCTACATGCCTCCGCGCATCTACTGCGAACGCTGTTTTCGCGAACTCACCGAGTGGGTAGAGGTACCGCCGTCGGGCACGATCTATGCCTACACGGTCGTCCACCTCGACCTGCAGGAACAGCCGCTGGAAAAGCCGGAGGTGCTCGCGTTCGTACGCTTAGAGGGGTGTGACGGAGGCCTGATCCACCGCGTCCTTGCGGAACCCGGCCAGCTCTACATCGGCATGCCCGTGGAGGTGGTGTTCCGCGAGGAGCGAGAGGGATCCATCCTGGATATCGTCGGCTTCCGGCCGGCCTGACGCCAGCCCCGCGAACCGACAACATACCCCGCGGGTCGACTCCTGTCGGGGGCACGGGGTGCGGCACACTCTGTCCCCGCGGGGGGTCACCGCTCCCGACGGAGAAGGAGCAGGGTGAGGTCGTCGAACACCGGCCGGCCCTCGCCGAACTGCTGCAGCGCTTCGAGCACCGCTTGGCGGATGCTCGGCAGGGGATCCGTCCGGCGTTCGGAAACGATCCGGCCGAGACGTTCCAGACCGAACTCCTCTTCGGCGCGGTTGATCGTCTCGGTGATGCCGTCCGTGTACAGCACCAGGATGTCGCCCACCTCCAAGCGCAGGCTCCGCTCTTCCAGCCGCGCGTCCGGAACCACGCCCAGGATGACGCCGGGTGCATCCAACAGGGCGGTTGCTCCGTCCGCACGCACGACCAGTGCGGGGTTGTGCCCGGCGCTTGTGTACCGCATCTCCCCGTTCCGGGGGTCGAGCACTGCGTAAAAGGCCGAGACGAACATCTCCGCGCGCGAGTCTTCCAGGAGCAATCGGTTCACGTGCAGGAGGACCTCTGCTGGAGAAGGGTGGCTGACGGCGCTCGCGCGCACGAGGCTCCGTGAGAGCACCATGAAAAGCGCGGCAGGTACCCCCTTGTCCGATACATCCCCCACAAGCAACCCGAGTCGCCCATCGGGGAGCATGACAAAATCGTAAAAATCGCCGCCAATCTCGTGCGCGGCCTCCCAGGCCACGTCGATCGACCAGCCGGGCAACTGCGGGCAGCACTCTGGGAGAAGACGACGCTGGATCTCGCGAGCCACGGCCAGCTCCTGCTCGAGCCGTTGACGGGCTTCCGCTTCCTGCTGGAGGAGTGCACCCTGGATGGCAATTCCCGCCTGATGGGCCAGTCCCGAAAGGATCGTCTGCTGCCTGGCGCTCAGCTGCGAGCCGTTCTTTCCCAGGTCGACCAGGAGCACACTGGTAACCTCGCCTCCTGCGAGGAGCGGAAAGAGCCACACACTGTTGCCCGTGGGGGGCAGACCACCAAGGTCCGGGGACCGGGCTTCTTCGGAACCGCGAACCAGCCCGAGCGGGCTTGCGTTCTTCACGACGCGCTCCAGCGCCGGGACTTGGCGAACGTCGAACGTTCGACCCTGAAGGCTCTGCCACTCCTGGCCGTAGCCGTGTACCGCCCGGAAAACGCCGCTCTCCCGCTCGCGCAGGAGCACTGTGCAGCCTTCGACGCCGATCAGCAGGGGCACTAAACGGACGACGGCTTCCAGCGTTTCGCCGAGGTCCCTCGCGCGCGCGATGTTCTCCGCTACCTGCAGAAGGGCGTTCAGGACCCACGCTTCCTCCTGCTCACTCTGGTATAGGCGGGCGTTCTCGAGGGCGACGGCGATCTGATCCGCAAGGGTGCGCAGGACAAAGAGGTCTTCCTCATCAAAGGCGTCGATCTCGTGGCTCTGCACGTCGAGAATGCCGACCACCCGGCCTCCGGCTTCGAGCGGCACGGCGACCTCAGAACGGACGTCCCTCTGATCGGGCAGCCAGCGCGGATCCCGGCAGACGTCGCCCACGATGGCCGGCTGCCCGTGTTCCGCCACCCAGCCGACCAACCCCTCGCCGAAAGAAAGCCGCCTTCCTCGAGCTTCCCAGAAAGGGTTGGCGGGGTCTGTGCTGGCGCGGAACACCACCTCTTCCCTTTCGGCGTCCACCGTAAAGACGTGGGCGTGGGAATATCCAAAGCGTTCCCGCACGAGCTGTACGACCTGGCCAAGTAACCGGTCCAGGTCGAGAATGGAAAGGATGCTCCGCATGACCTCGGCGATGGTCTGCAGCTGTACCGCGCGTCTGCGCTGGGCCTCGTAGAGCCGGGCGGCTTCCAGAGCGACGGCGGCCTGCTCTGCCAGGGCCAACAGGAGGGTCAGGTCCGATTGGGCAAAGAAACCCGGCTCCGGATGGGTGAGCGTGATGGCACCCCAGGCGGTTTCCCCGTGCAGTACCGGAACCGCTACCGCGGAGCCGACCTCGCGGATGCCTGGGAGCCAGCGGGGGTCCTGGCGCACGTCCGGCAGCAGGGCCGGCTCGCGGTTCTGGATGACCCAGCCGGCCAACCCGCGCTCCAGGATCAGCCGGAGGTCCATATCCGGCTTCGTCTGAGCGGAGATCGCACGCGGAGCTTCGTGGCGCGTCCCCAGGAGCAGGATGACGCCGTCCGTCGCCTTCAGGCTCTCCATCGCACGCTGCAACAGGCGCTGAAGCAGGTCATCCAGATCGAGCCGCCGCGTGAGATCGCGCGCGACGTCCTGCAGGAGGCGCAGGCGGTCGCGCTCCTCCCGCACGGCCGCATAGAGGCGGGCATTTTCCGCAGCGATGCGCTCGAGTTCGTTCGCGCGTTCCCGGGCAGCCTGGTAGAGCCGGGCCTTTTCGATCGCCAGTGCGGCCTGGTCGGCGATGAAGGACAGGATGCGCAGATGCTGCTCGCTGAAGGCATCCGGCCGCCGGCTCTGGATGGAGATCGACCCGATGACCTCGCCCGAG
>JBMFPK010000334.1:0-2862 GCA_049969155.1 Chloroflexia bacterium
AGAACAGCAGCTGGAACGCGAGCAGGATCAGAAACAGCGGCCACAGAGGCACCAAGCCGCGCAGGGCGTAGCGCAACGGCACCCGAGCAAGGATCAGCAGCAGGGTCACCACTAGGAGCCCCAACAAGAGCACGGCTAGCTGCCCGCGGGCCATCAACGCAGAGGCGAGCAAGAGGAAACCGAGCAGCCGCACCCTCGGGTCCAGCCGGTGCAGGGGGGACCCGGACGGGAGATACTGGCCGATGGTGAGGATGCGCAAGCTGCCCCACTCGCTCATCGGAGCAACCCCACAAGCGCTTCCTGCGCTTCTTCCAGGGTGAGCGCATCCGTGCGCACCGGCAGGCCGGCCCGCGCGAGCTCGCGCAGCACCCAGGTCATGGCGGGCAGTTCCAGGCCGTAAGCCGCCAGCAGCTCCCCATCGGCAAAGAGCTCCCGGGGTGTTCCTTCCCGGACGACGCGGCCTTCGGCGAGCAGGTAGACGCGATCGGCAAGTTGGCCTATTTCGTCCATCGTGTGGGATGCCCACACGATCGCCCGGCCCTCTTGAGCGCACCATCGTGCGAGCAGGGTGGTCAGGAGCTGCCGGCCAGCCGGGTCCAGGCCGGCCGAAGGCTCGTCGAGGAGCAGCACTTGGGGTTCCAGGGCGAGCACCCCGGCCAGGGCCGCCCTGCGCCGCTCTCCCCCGCTGAGGGAAAGGGTCAGGCGATCGGCGTACTGTTCCGGGGGAAGCCAGGCGGCGAGCATCGCCCGGCGCACCCGCTCGCGCACCTCATCCCGTGGAAGGCCGCACTGCAGAGGGCCGTAAGCGATGTCGTCCGCGACGTACCGTTCGAACAGCTGATCCTCGGGGTTCTGGAAGAGCAGCCCGACGCGACGGCGGACGGCGCGCAGGTCGGTCTTGGGATCGGAGAGATCCTGCCCTGCGAAGCGGACGCGGCCGGCCTGAGGGCGCAGGAGGCCGTTCAGATGCTGCAGCAGGGTGGACTTGCCCGAGCCGGTGGGGCCGATCAGGCCCACGATCTCGCCCGGATAGACGACCAGATCGACCCCCTTCAGAGCCTCGGTCTCCAAGGGGGTACCGTGCAGGTAGGTATAGCGCAGCCCTTGCACCTCAATGAGCGGGATCATCGGTTCCTCTGCGCGCCCTTGCGCGCACGACGGCCACCATCTGCCGCGGTGTCAGCACCACGGGCGGAAAGGAAGGGATACGCTCGTGGAGCATTCGGGCGAGCTGCGTGATCGGCGGGACGTCCAGCCCAAGGGATTGCAGGCGCTCGGCGTTCGCAAAGACCTCGGACGGAGGGCCGTCCATGGCGATCCGTCCCTCATAGAGGACGATGACCCTCTGGGCTTCTGCCGCCTCGTCCATCGCCTGGGTGATCGAGATAACGGTCAGGCCAGCAGCGTGCAGATCCCCGACGACTCTGCGCACCGCCTGACGGCTGGCCGGGTCCAGCATGGAGGTTGCTTCGTCCAGGATGAGCACCTCCGGCCGCATCGCCAGGGCCCCGGCCAGCGCCAGGCGCTGTTTCTGGCCGCCGGACAGGTGCAAGGGGGAGCGGTGGCGCAGCTCCCAGAGCCCGGTGACCCGCAGCGCCCATTCCACCCGTGCGCGCATCTCTTCATCGGGCAAACCGAGGTTCTCCGGCCCGAAGGCGACGTCCTCCTCGACCACGGTCGCCACGAACTGGCTTTCCGGGTTCTGGAAGACCATTCCGACCGTCTGACGGATCTTCTGGCGAAATACCGGTTCGGCTGTATCCATGCCCTTCACGAGAACGCGTCCGGCGGTAGGGAGGAGAAGGCCGTTCAGGAGGCGGGCCAAGGTGGATTTGCCAGAACCGTTGGGCCCGATCAGAGCGACGTATTCTCCGGCGGCGATCTCCAGGTCGATCCCGCGGAGGGCCGGCACGCTTTGGCCGGTCGGGGACATGTAGCGGAAATGGAGGCCCTGGACGCAGATCAGTGGTTCCGTGGCGAGCCTCCCCGACGCAGAAACAAAATCCCTCCGGGGGGCTTCCGGAGGGCGAAGGAAAGCCATCGCAGGACTCCGTCGTCTCGGTCGCACCGCGATCCCAGCGACGCCATAGCAGCCCAAAAATACTTCTACGAGCTTGCCGCCCTCTGTGGGGTCAGCAGCACCTATATTTTACCACAGCCGGCCCTAGCAGGCAAGCAGGTGGACAACCGCACCCGGCTGGTGTAGAATGACGGCGCGGTGTCGGAGCCGGTGGACCGTGGTTGGGTGTGATATCCTGCCCTGGAGCGAGCGACCTTCGAGGAGGTGTCCGATGGCGATCTGGTATCGGTACATCTGCCAGGACTGTGGCTACAGCGGGCTGACGCGTCAGCGGGAGCGTTATCTGCACGCCCGCACCCCGTGTCCGCGCTGCGGAAGTTTCCGTTTTGAGGTGCAGGAAACCGATGCGGCTCCGCTTCCCGACGAAGACAGCCTCGTTGTCGAGACGAATCAGGATTGACCGAGGAGCGGCGATGATCCCGGAACGCGTCAAGCAGGAGTTGCGTGGTATCGTGGGGGAAAAGTGGGTCCGCGACGAGCCGGAGGACCTGCTCTGTTATGCCTACGATGCGACGTATCGCGAGCATCTGCCCGACCTGGTGGTCTCACCGGCGAACACGGAGGAGGTTGCGGGGGTCCTTCGGGTGGCATGGCGCGAGGAGCTCCCGGTGGTCCCGCGGGGGCTGGGCAGCGGCCTGGCCGGGGGGTCGATCCCGATCCAGGGCGGGCTGGTGCTCAACCTGACGCGGATGAACCGTATCCTAGAGATTGACCGCGTCAACATGGTCGCCGTAGTGGAGGCCGGGGTGGTGACGGCTGATCTGCAGGCGGAGGTGGCCCGG
>JBMFPK010000335.1:0-2848 GCA_049969155.1 Chloroflexia bacterium
GCCGGTCCACCCGCTCTGCCGCCCGCGCCCCGACCTCCCGCAGCCGCTCGGCCTGCAAGGGGTGAACCGCTGGCATATCGCCGAACACGGCAACCCGCCTACCGCCGGGGAGCCCGGCAAGCGCCTCCAGGGCGGCGAGAGCCGAAGTGGGGATGGCGCTGTAGCTGTCGTCCAGAACCAAGAGCCCCTGCACACCTGCCAAGGGACGCAGCCGGCCTGGAAGGGGACCGAAATCGGCCAGCGTAGCGGCTATTTCCTCCCAACCCAGGCCGTACAGGCGGGCCACAGCAACTGCAGCAGCCACGATCGGCCCGCTCGGGGGGCCAACCAGGCGCACCCGGATCGGTACGGATTCCCCTTGGCTCTGGACCAGGATGTCGCTGCCGTTTTCGTCGAACCGGACCACCCGGTAGACGATGTCCGCAGGAGCATTCTGCCCGAAAGTGACGACCCGTGGTGCCCGGGGCACCATCGAAAGGACCAGCGGATCGTCCGCATTCAGCACCGCGCAGCCATCGGGTGGCAGAGCGGCGACCAGATCCCCTTTCTCGTGCGCCAAAGCCTCCAGAGAACCAAGGTATTCCAGATGCGCTTCGCACACGCAGGTGACCACGGCCACTTGCGGGGGCGCCATGCGGGCCAGCGCACCGATCTCCCCGAACCGGTCACAGGCCATCTCGAGAACAGCCACCTGGTGCGCGGGCAAGAGCTGCCCGAGAGCGAGCGGCAGGCCGAAAAGATCGTTGCGGTTGCCCGGGCTCCGGAAGGTACGGAACTTTCGGGAAAGCAGCGCTGCGATGGCCTCCTTCGTGCTCGTCTTCCCCAAGCTCCCGGTGATGGCCACCACCGCCGGGCGGTACCGTCGAAGCACATACGTCCCCCAGTCCACAAGCGCCCGCCGTACGTCTTCCACCTGCACCACGGTCACCGGGGCATCCGGCAGCGAATCGAACCGCTCGCACAGGATTCCACCAGCCCCGGCCTGGACCGCCGCCTGGAGGTAGTCGTGCCCGTCGCCCCACGGCGTGCGCACGGCCACAAAGAGCTCTCCCGGGGAAAGAAGACGCGAGTCGTGGCAGAACCCAGGGAATGTCCGGGCAAACGGCCCACGGACCAATTCGCCTCCAGTCGCCTCGAGCAGATGGTCGAGTTCGATCACGTCCGGGTTTCCTCCCTAAAGGTCTTGCCAGACTGGATCACGAAGCAGGGTACTGGCACACCCACCCTAGAACCAGCTGCCGGCGTGCAACCGTTCCACGGCCTCCTTGCGAAAGCGATACAGGCCACGACGCCCGGTCATCCCTGCAGGCTCCAGGACGCCGTGCGGTCCTAGGAGGGTCCGAAGCAGACGCCGGCCTGGCCGTTGCAGCAGGAGCTGTGCATAGACGGAGCAGAGCTCCTTCCAGCCAAAAACAGGAGGCAGGATCCAGGCGGCGATCGCCGTGCACCAGAGCGCGCGGTATAGAAACCGGTGTGCCCACTGCACGATCTGGGCGTGGTCGAAGGCAAGCGCAGGAAGATCGCCCATAGCAAAGAGCGAGACGGCTCGAGCATCGCTGCCCGCCCGGAGCGTCAGCCGCTGGCGATCGACGAGGGTCGTGTAGGCGACCGAGAGCACCCGGCCCCGCGGATCCCGCCCCGGGTCGCCGAAAGCCCGAAACGGAAGGAGCGGCACGTCGTGCACACCGGTTTCCTCCGCCAACTCCCGTCGCGCCGCCTCGTCGAGCGCCTCGCCCGGCCCCACGAACCCACCCGGAAGGGCCCACAACCCCGGGAACGGTGGCTTTCCTCTCTGGACAAGGAGAAGGTGCAGGCCAGAATCGTGCAGGGTCCAGACGACGAGATCGACGGCAACCGAGAAACTCTCGTGCCCTCTTGTTCCTGAATCCATGGTAGCGACCCCGATCCTCCCGAGATTCTCCCTTCAGGATAGCACAGCGCCCCTGCGATGTCAAAGCGGAAACGAGACAAAGGTCGCAGAACCGGGCTGCGGCTCGTGGTAGAATACAGCCACGTTCGGCCCACCTTGCGTGAAGGAGGGATACGACCTGATGGCCCAAACACCCTTACGGCCTATCATCCTCGTGGAACGATGCACCGGCTGCGGGGATTGTCTGGAAGCCTGCCCGGTTGGGGCGCTGGAACTGCAGGGCGGAAAAGCGTTCATCGCGCGCCCGGAAGATTGCCGTTACTGCGGCGACTGCGAGACGCTCTGCCCTGAGGGGGCGATCGCCCTTCCGTTCGAGATCGTTTTCGGTGTGCCGGGTGAGGACCCCAGGGAGGGCGGACCGTGAGCGCACGGGGGATGGTACGCCCGATTGTTCATATCGACGACCGCTTGTGCGACGGGTGCGGAGCCTGCGTGCAGCCTTGTGCGAAAGGAGCTATCGAGATGGTCAAGGGCAAGGCAAGGGTGGTACACGAGGAACTGTGCGACGCCTTCCGGCACTGATCCACGGCGCGGAGGGGGACTAGACGTGGTAGAAGTCCGCTTTTACGGGAAGCTGCGACGTTACGGAGAAAACCCCAAGCCTGACGCACTTTGCCGGCGTCTAGTGCCCGTTGTGGAGGCAACAACCGTGCAGGACCTGGTAGAGCAAATCGGGATCGCACGGACAGAGATCGCACATGTCTTTCTGAATGGGAAGCTGCTTCTGAGCGTTTCCCCTATGGCGCTCTGGTTGCGCTATCCGGAGCACGAGGGGCGGCTACCTTTCCCGAGCGACCGCTGGCAAACGCCCGTTGTCGCAGGAGATCGGATAGCGCTTTTCGGGCAGGATATGGGGCTGCTGGTGGTGTGAGATGCGGCTGCTCGTGGTGTACCAGGGAGAATACGGCCGGCGCCATC
>JBMFPK010000336.1:0-2846 GCA_049969155.1 Chloroflexia bacterium
GTGTAGGTGCCCAGCGGCAGCGGCTCGGTCAGGTAGGAGGTCACGGTGACGGCGACTTCCCCGGTGGAAAGGGCCGGCACGGTCCCGGTCACCGGCTCCTCCCACACCCAGGGCACATCCTCGCCGAAGATGCAGCCGGGGCTGCCCGGATAGGCGAAGCAGATGGCTAGGTTGTCGGCCAGGGCGGGAGCGTTGCAGGAGTACTGCAGGTAGTAGCTCGGGTCCTCCCAGTAGCCCTGAATGCCCACGGTGGCGCTGCTGCCGGTCTCGCCGTTCATCGCCTGGTACTGCAGGAGGATGCTACCGTTGGGGAAGAGAATGACCTCCCAGGTCATGTAGTTAGCGAGGCCGAAGCGAGGCACCTGGTACCACTCGACCACGGCGATATCGGTGCCCTTGTAGGTGAGGGCCTGGTAGTAGACCCCGCCGGCCGCGGCCGGGTTGAGGTCATCCCACATCCCGGCGATAAAGTCCCAGACCCCGTAGCCGCCGTCCCCGGGGAGACAGACATTGCTCAACCCCAGGTACTGGTCGACAAAGTATACCGTGCCGTTGGAGCCGACGGCGATCTGGTTGTAATCTACCCCGTAGAAGTTGAAGGGGAAGGGCAAGTCGAGCGGGAAGATCGAGTCGTCATCACCCAGACCCAGGTTCTGCCCCGTGCCGCTGATCTCGATCCAGTCGAAGGCCGGTCCGCCGGGCTCGTCGCTGTCCGAGAAGGTATAGCCAAACGGGTCGGGGCCGCCGGAAGCATCGGGCCAGGCGCCGCCGGTGGTCGTTTCGACCTTCGCTTCGTTCCCCGAGGTGATGCGGGCGTGCGACACCGGCGCGGACTGGAGGAAGCCCACTGTTCCGCTCATCTCGAAGATGCTGAAGACGAGATCCTGGCCGCCGTTGTTGATGATCGAGAGGACGTCAGAGGCCTGCGTGCCACTCACCACCCAGAACTCGAACATCGTCGGGTCCAGGGCGATGCAAGGCCGATCCGGAACCAGGTTCACATCGAGGGTCGTGACCTGGCCTGCGACGATCGGAACGTCGGCGTCGTAGCCAAGATAGCCGTCCAGGGTGAATTCCAGGCTGTAAGTGCCCGGAACGAGCCAGGCGACGTAGCGGCCGCTTTCGTCCGTCCAGGTCTCGGTGATCGGGTCGCCGCCCACGATGGCGACATGCACGCCCTCGAGCGGTTCGCCGGAGCAGTTGTCCGTGACGTATCCCTCGACCTTGCCCAGGTCGGCCGGCGGGAGCACGGTCATCGTCACCGGGATTTCCAGCGACGGCTCGCCCCACACGCGCAGCGTGCAGTAGTAGTCCCCGGGTTGGTTCACGCCCGCATCGTAGGTGGCGGTGAAGGCCACCGTCACCCCGAGGCTGCTCTCGGCCGGCACGGTGCCGCTGACCGGATCTTGACCGAACCAGGCAACATCCTCGCCGGCGCCGGCCAGCCAGACGATGGCGTTGTGAAGGAGTGTCCCCACATCGCCCGCCCAGTCCGCCGAGTGGAAGATCAGCTGGTTCAGAGCGACGACGTTCTCGTTCACCGCCACGGCGTTATACCCGCTGCCACTCCAGGAGGCGAGGAGCTCCGCCCCCGAGCGCAGCCCCGGGTTCTGATGGCCCCAGAAGTCCTGGATCGAGGTCACCCCCTGCATGACCGGATGAGTCGGTTGCAGGATGTTCATTGTGGCGGGGTTCCAGTTGTCCGTGGTCGCGCAGGTGAACGGGCTGTAGCCATCCGTCATATAGCGGCCGCCAAAGCCCCACTGGTCAAAGCAGCTCTGAGCGTAGAGGCTTTCGATCACCTTGCCGCCGTTGTCGATGTAATCCGCCAGTGCGTTGCCGACCGCGACCTTGTCCAGGCCCGCGGATTCCCAGGTATAGTCGTTGCCAAAGATCACCACCTGATACGGCGCAAGGTCGGCGGCCGTCGGGTTGCCCTGATAGTTGTCCCAGACGGTGACGTTGAGGTCGGGGAAGGCCGCAAGCGTCGTCAGGAGGCTAGAGATGTCCCCCATCGTGCTGTCTGGGGAAACAAGGAGCACATCATAGGAGCCCTGGGCGGGGAGGCCTCCGCTGAAGGTCACGTCGCGCGCTTCTCGAGCGGTCGCATGCGCGCTACCCTTCGCTGCGGGATCGTGGGTCGGCGCGCTTGCCGGGATGTGCGCGTGCACCGAGAAGCCACCCTGCCCGGGGATGAAGCCGCCCGGCCGTTCGATGAATTCAAAGTCGTAGTCCCAGGGGAGGCGGTTCAGCAGCGTGACCTGGTCGCTGTAGGTGCTCTGCCAAGGAACGCTCACGTGCAGCGGCGAAGGGATGAAGGCAATCGCAGCCTGCAGGGCAAAGTTCTGCTGCGTGTCTTCTCCGGAGACGATGTTCACCGTTGCCACCTCGGGCGCATAGTTTTCCATCGTCGCGGTCACGGTGTGCGTGCCCTCGTCCAGGTACATCTCGTAGTAGCCGGTGGCATCGGTGTCGTCCCAGGTGCCATCGTCCGCGGTCACGACCGCACCCTGGATGGGCATCCCGTTGTCATAGTCGGTCACATAGCCGAAGAGCCGTCCCCGGGCCACCAGGTAAAAGTTCACCGTGGTCACGGTGTCCGTGACGACGGAGACATCGGTGCTGGTGGCCGGGGTGTAGTGCGGGTGAGCCGCGGTGACGTCGAAGGTGCCCACAGCCACGTTCATCGTGTAATAGCCGCTGGCGTCGGTATCGTCGGCCCACGTTCCGCCTTCATCGCGCACGGCGGTCACGGTGGCGCCAGGAATCGGGGCCATTGTGCCCGCATCGTAGACGTGGCCGTCCAGGTATCCGAATCCGGCCACGCAGGCATACAGCCCAGCCTC
>JBMFPK010000337.1:0-2844 GCA_049969155.1 Chloroflexia bacterium
GGTGGGAGCGCGGGACCGGTGGCTTCTAGTGTGGCTGGGAGGGCACGAATACCCGGGGCTGGCCGACCGACTCGTGACCGTCGAGGTGAACGGGGTCGAGCTGGGCAGGGTAACCGTGCCGAGGGGTTGGCAGGAGTTTCGTTTCTGGATCCCTGCAGCTCTCCAGCGTTCCGGCAGCCTGAAGGTCGCACTGGAGACGACGCCCTTTGTTCCCGCGGAGATCGTAGGTGGAGAGGACGATCGGCTCGTAGGGGTGCGGGTGAGCCGGGTCGAGCTGGTCCCCTTGAGAACCGGCCTGTCCCGCGGATGGCCTGCTCCTGGCGCGCTGTGCCTGACCTTACTGTTTTCCTTCGCCCTGTATGTGGGACTGGCGACCTGGGTGCTTCCTCCGGGCGGGGCCCTTGGGGTCGGGCTGCTGGGAGCGGCAGTTATCTCCTGGGCGCTGGTCGTCCACCGTCTCCAGGTCTCGGCATATCTCCCCCGGCTGGCCGCTGGCACCTTCGTTGCCGTCCTTCTGACGCTTGCGACGGGTTACGTCGCCCGGTGGTTGTACCGGTGGAGCGGTGTGTCTCTCGGGTCGCGCGATCTGCGAGCGCTGCAAGCGATCTTCCTGGTCGGGTTCTGGCTGAAGGGTTGGGGATTGTTGTACCCAACGGCCGTGGCGATCGACCTGAAGTGGCACTTGTGGCAGGCACAACGGATCGTCCAGGGAGAGTTGCCCGCGTTGTACCGTCCGGGAGCGCTTTCGTTCTGGATCACGCCGGACCAGTGGACCGGCGGCCTCGAATCGGCTGTGCCCTATTCCCCCTTCTATCACATCACGGCGGCGGCGTTCTTCTTCCTCCCGTGGCCTCCGTACGTCACGGCGAACTTGATGAGCGTCTTGTTGGACACCAGCCGCGCCTTCTTGATCTACGGGCTTGCGCGGAAACTGGGCCTGGGTGGCCGCGCGGGTGCGTTGGCCGCGTTGCTATACGGCCTCTTGCCTGCGACGTTTCTGCTTCACTCGTGGGGAAACGTGCCGACGACAACGGGCCTGTGGTGGGCCCTGGCAGCGACCTGGTACCTTGTGGCGGGCTGGGAGAAACTGGCCCGATGGCCTGTCTGGCTGGGCCTTACTTTCCTCCTCCTGGGAACGATGCTCTACTACAGTGTGACGGCAGCGTTCATCACGGTGTTGATGATCCTCCTGCTGTTGGGGCTTTGGAGGAGCAGGACCACACAGTTCCGGCCGTTGGGCGCCATCGGGCTGGCTCTGGTCGTCGCGATCGCGCTGGCGGTCGCCATCTACTACCGTCAGTACGTTCCTTCCCTGGTCGCGCTCTTGCGATCCGGGAAGCTGGCGGCCGGTGTTGGTTCCACAGGGCAGCCAGTGCATCGGTTCGTGTGGCAGACACTGGTACGGCTGGCGGCACCCCACTACAGCCTGTTGTGGCCGGCCTTGCTGGCCTGTGCAGGGCTGTGGGTAGGCCGCGAGCGCCTTCACGACGAGTTGGTACGCTGGCTTACGGGCTCCTGGTTCCTGACCGGCCTGCTCTTCACGGCGGTTGACTACCGGGTACAGCTGGTGGATAAGCACGTCTTTTTCTTGATGCCGATCTGGTGCCTGTGGGCCGGGGTGGCGCTGGATTGGCTGGTCGGCAGGAAGTGGGCAGGGAGGGCCGTGGTGTGGCTGACCTACCTCGGCCTTGCTGCCGCCTCTGTAGGGACGTGGGTCTATCGCCTTTCCTATGTTCAGCAGGAGTGGACGGAGATCGACGTGCGGATCGTCGGCGAGCGACTGGTGCTGCTCGCGATGCACTCAGCCGCGCGGTTGTTGGGGATGTAACTATGGTAAAACATAGCTCTGTGCGGAGGAAAAGCATCGGGGACATCTCGATTGCCCTGTGGAACTGGTTGGAACAGCACGCTCGCGTGCTGCTGGTGCTGATGCTCATCGGCTATGCGGTGGTGTTCAGCGCCGCTTCGATCTTCAAGCTGCATACGTTGCGGCAGGGGTTCGACCTGGCAGGGAACGAGCAGACGATCTGGAACACGATGCACGGCCGATTGTTCCGCACCTCGGTTTTCGCGATGATGGACTATGATTTCGACGATGGGCCGGTGCTGCTGGAGGTCCCGCTTGCGGCGCTCTACGCCGTCTATCCCTCCACGGCGACCCTCCTGGTGTTACAGACGCTCGCGATCGTGCTCGGGGCACTGCCGCTCTACGGCCTGATACGGGAGGTGTGGCGTCCGGCCGCCGGGCTTGTGGCCGTGGCGCTCTATTTCCTGCACCCGACCGTCCAGCATATGAACCTCTACGAGTTCCAGTACCGTTCATTCTCCTTGGCCTTTGCGCTGGCAGCGTTCTACTTCTTCCATCGGCGCCAATGGGGCTGGTGGGCGGTTTTCTTGCTGCTCGGCATGGCGACCAAGACGGAAGCAGCCCTCTTCACAGCCGCTTTTGGGCTGTATGCTTGGACTCGGAAGCGGCCTTGGCACTATGTCTGGCCACCCATCCTTGTGGGGGCCGCCTGGTTCTATCTGTCGCTGTTTGTCGTCGTGCCGCGCTTTACCCACGGGGAGAGTAGCTTCGTGGCCGGGGTCTACAGCTATGGCTACCTGGGCGACAGCCTCGGAGAAGTCCTCCACACCCTCCTGACGCGCCCGCTTTTCGTGCTCGGCGTGCTGTTCCAGCCGGCGAAAGCAAGGTTCCTGGCTTCGTTTCTGTTCCTTTCGGCCTTCCTGCCGCTCCTTGCACCGGAATGGCTCGTGCCGGCGGCGCCGATTTTCCTCCTGAATCTCCTTTCCCCGAACCCGGTGCAGTTCAGCCTGTACTACCAGTATCAGGGCCTGACCCTG
>JBMFPK010000338.1:0-2815 GCA_049969155.1 Chloroflexia bacterium
GACAGGGAGGCGCGCCGATCGTGGCGCGGGATCTGACGTGGCAGGGCGCAGATTTCGTGCAGGGCCAGACGAAAGGGCCCCTGGCGAAGGACGCGGGTCTGGTCCTCGTGCTTCCGGCCACAGCGGTCTACACTTCCCCCGTCGTGCTGGCGCCCGTTCCGTTTTCCGACCTGGGGAGCGTTTGGGAAGCCGATCTTCCGCCGGGCACCTCTCTTCTGCTCGAGGTGCGCACCAGCCCGGATGCCCAGGGAGAGCGGTGGACTTCCTGGCAGGTGATCGAAGAGGAGGACGATGCCCCCGCGATGCCCTACGGGCTCCACGCCGGGAAACTGCTGTTTGTGCCGCAGCGCGACGGGGTACACCGCCGGCTGCAGTTCCGCTTTTCGTTTTCCTCGAGCCAGGCGGGAGCCCGACCCACGCTGCGCAAGCTGACCTTCACGTTCATCGATGCGCGCGCCGGGCCGAGCACCCATGCGATCATGGAGAAGCTGGGCCCGGCACCGAAATCGGTCGGACTGGACCAGCCGCGCATCATCCGGCGGGTCGAGTGGGGGTGCCCGGACGGGGAGCAGAGCCCGGGGTGGCCGGCGGAATATGCGCCGGTCACCCACGTGATCGTGCACCACACGGTGACCCCGAACGACGACGTGGACTGGGCGGCGCGGGTGCGGGCCATCTGGTACTACCACACCTATACCCGGGGGTGGGGGGACATCGGTTACAACTACCTGATCGACCCGCTGGGCAACATCTACGAAGGGCGTGCAGGAGGGGCAGACGTCGTCGGTGGGCATGCGCGCGAGTACAACCGGGGGACGATGGGGGTTGCTTGCATCGGCACGTATGCGCGCGCGCAGCCGCCAGCGGCGCTGGAGGACAGCCTCGTCGCGCTGCTTTCCTGGAAAGCGGCGGAGCGCGGCATCGACCCGCTGGGGGAGGGATTCAACGGGCACAAGATCTACCCGAACATCGCCGGCCATCGGGATGTGGGCCAGACGGCCTGTCCGGGGGATGCGCTGTACGCGCGGCTTCCGGCGATCCGGGAGGCCGTGCAGGCACGGCTTCAGGCGCAGGAAGAAGGGATCATCGTGGAGGAGCAGGACCCCGGTTTCCGGCGGAGCGATGCCTTTTGGCACGACGGGTGTGGCCGTCAGGGACACTCCTGGTGGACGCACACCGTCACGAATCCCGCCCTTTCCACGAACTGGGCGACGTGGCGGCCCGAACTGCCGCGGAGCGGGTGGTACGAGGTGCTCATCTACGTGCCGTCGTGCAGCAGCGGCGAATGGCCAGAGTCCACCAGCGATGCGCGCTACCGCATCTACTACCAGGGCGGAGGGACGCTCGTCTCGGTGGACCAGCGAGCGCAGCGCGGCCGGTGGGTTTCGCTGGGGACCTATCCCTTTGCGCGTGGAACGTCCGGCTACGTTTACCTGGACGACCTTGCAGGTGACCAGTGGCGCGCGCTCTGGTACGATGCGGTAGCATGGGTGCTGCGGGTTCCGCTGGAAGAGCCGCTGCCCACGCCCATCGGCCTGCTTCCGCAGGACGGCGCCTGGCTGAACCATCGGGAGATCACCCTCACCTGGGGGGTTTCGCCACTCGCGCGGGTGGACGGGTTCCACCTGGTCGTCGCGACGGACGCGGATTTGCGTTCCCGGCTTGTGGACGGGAACGTGGACGGAAGCGAGTTCCATCTGGCGCTAGCGCGCGACTACCCGGCGCTCTACTGGACTGTGCGGGCCCAGCAGGGGAACCGGTACGGCCCGTTTGCCCCGACGCAGCGGTTCGGCGTGGACAGCACCCCGCCGTGGGTGCGGGTGCTGGCGTTCTACCGTACCTCGCGCGGGCTCCTGCTGCAGTGGGCTGGGGGAGATGTGGGGAGCGGTCTGGAAGGGTACGCGGTTCAGGCGCGTGACGGGCCGGGAAGTGAATGGTGGGACCTCGGGGTAGATCCTTCGGCGACGGGCGTCACGCTGGATGTGCCGGTGGGCGTGGTGCGCGAGTTTCGTATCCTGGCGCGGGATCGGGCCGGGAACGTCGCCGAAGCCCCCGGGGGTGGGAACGGGCTCTCGAGCGCCGCGGCAGCCGGGCTGGGCCGGGTCGGTTATTTACCGATCGTGTTGCTGCGCCCGTCCAGGCCCCTGTCGACAGCTGTCCCGAGCCCGGCCGCGCCCACGCCGCTGCCGGAGCGCACCGCTGCGCCGGACCTGGTCGTCGTCTCCGTGCGCTCGAGCCAGAGCTCGCCGTTCGACTGCGACCGGCCGACGGGGATCGTGGTGGAGGTGCAGAACGTGGGCACGGCGGTGGCCGGCCGCTTCTACCTAGCGCTGGTGGGCGAAGGGTTGGAGGAATGCCGCTGGTTGAGCCCCGGGCTGCTGCCGGGGCAGAGCGCTGAGTACGTCTGCCCGACGGTGGTGCTGAACCGGTCGGTTCGCGCGGTGGTGGATCCCGAAGGGATGGTTGCCGAGACCAACGAGGAGAACAACGTCCTCGACGCGTGGGTCAGCGTGCTGTTGCTCCCGCCCTGTACGCCGGCCCCCTGAGGCGAGGGCAAAAGAAAGCGGCACACGGAGTGCCGCTCTTGGCTGTGCGAGAGATGGCGAGACCGCGTCGTGTCCCTACTCCAGGAAGCCCCGCAGCTTCTTGCCATAGTGGGGGTGGCGGAGCTTGCGGAGCACCTTGGCCTCGATCTGGCGGATGCGCTCCCGCGTGATGCCGAATTCTTTCCCCACCTCCTCCAGCGTACGGTAACGGCCGTCGTTGAGGCCGAAGCGCAGCTGAATGATGCGACGCTCCCGGTCGGGGAGCTTCT
>JBMFPK010000339.1:0-2799 GCA_049969155.1 Chloroflexia bacterium
CGGGAGAGGAGTGCCCCAATAGCGCTCGCGCGAGAGTGCCCAATCGACGTTGTTGCGCAGCCAGTCGCCGAAGCGTCCGTCGCGCACGTGCTCGGGGTACCAGTGGATCTCCTGGTTGCCAGAGATCAGCCGGTCTTTCACCGCGGTGGTGCGCACATACCAGGAGGTCTTGGCATAGTAGAGGAGCGGGGTGTCGCACCGCCAGCAGAAGGGGTAGCTGTGGCGAACGGTTCCGCTGCGCAGGAGGAGGCCGCGCCGTCGTAGATCCTCGGTGATGTCGGAGTCGGCCTCCTTGAAGAACTTGCCCCCAAAGCCGGGAAAGTCCCGCAGCACAGTCCCGTCCAGATCGACGGAGAACAGGGTTGGAAGGCCATGCCGCCGGCCGACCTCGAGATCTCCGTAGGCCGGGGCGATGTGCACGATGCCGGTACCCTCCTCCATGGAGACGATCTCGTCCGTGATGGTAACATAAGCCCGATCCCAGTCGACCGTTTCCCCGGCCGCAGGGACGCCGCGGAACAGCGGCTCGTACCGCAAGCCTGCGAGGTCCCGCCCGGGCAGGGTGCGGATCACGCGGCAGCCGCCTTCGGGGAAGGCTTCCTGGAGCCGTGCTTCCGCCACGATCAAGCGCTCGCCCTGGTGCTCGACGACCGCGTAGGGCTGGTCGGGCGAGAGGGCGAGGGCGACGTTGGCGGGCAGCGTCCAGGGAGTGGTCGTCCAGGCCAGGATGTAGACTGGGGGCAGCAGGTCGGCCAGGGGTGGGGGGAGATGGCCGTCGGCCGTCCGAAGGCGGAACTTGACCCAGACGGACGGGTCCTCGACGTCGTCGCGAAAGCCGGTGGCCACCTCGTGATCGGCCAGAGAGGTGTTGCACCGCGGGCAGTGCATGGTGACCTTGTAGTCGCGGTAGAGCAGGCCGCGATCCCACAGCGTCCGGAGGATCCACCACCCCGTCTCGATATAGTCGTTCGTGTAGGTGATGTAGGCATCGTCCAGGTCGATCCAGAAGGCGATGCGGTCTGTCATTTGCTCCCATTCCCGGACGTAGCGAAAGACGCTTTCACGGCACTTGGCGTTGAAGGCGGCGATCCCGTAGCGCTCGATATCGCCCTTGCCGGTGAACCCGAGTTCCTTTTCGATCTCGATCTCCACCGGGAGACCGTGGGTATCCCAACCGCCGCGGGCACCCAGCAGGCGGTAGCCGCGAAGCCGGTGGTAGCGCAGGACGACGTCCTTGAAGACGCGGGCCAGGACATGGTGTACTCCCGGCCGGCCGTTGGCGGTGGGCGGCCCTTCGTAGAAAACGAACTTGGGAGCATCCGGGTTGCCCTTCAGGTAAGCCCGGAGGATCTCCCCTTCTTTCCACCAGCGAAGCCACCTCTCCTCCATCTCCGGCCAGGAGACCGATGGGTTCACGGGCTGGAACATCGTTCCTCCTCGGATGCGCATCCGCGTGCGAACAGGTGAAGAGCCGATGGGGCGGGTTGAGAACCCGCCCATACATTTTACCCGAAAAGGGGCCGAGGCGCAAAAGGCCACACACAGAGCAGGGCCTAAGGGCAAAGGCGGGTGTGGGGCCTGGAGGCAGAGGCGTGCGGGTACGGGCAGTTCTGAACCTGTCCGTACCCGTACCCGCCCTTGGCGGCACAACGCTTCCTCGGCGGGGGGGGCTTGCAGCTAGGCGGAGGACGGCTTCCCGAGGCCTATGTCAGGTGTCTCGTCCACCAGGCTGCGGTGGATGGCCTCTTCCCATTCGGCGAGCGCGCTGGGGGGCAGGGAGCGCGGGACGGGCACGGCCATACGAACCACAGCCGGCCGGCTGCTCAGGACAACGACCTGATCGGCCAGGGAAAGCGCTTCCCGTACGCTGTGGGTGACCAGGAGCACTGTCTGGTGGCGTGCCTCCTGGATGCGGCGTACCTCCTCCTGCAGGCGCCGCCGGGTGAGGGCATCCAGCGCGGCGAACGGCTCGTCCATCAGCAGCAAGGCTGGGTCGACCGCGAGGGCCCGGGCCAGGGCGACGCGCTGCTGCATCCCACCGGAGAGTTGATGGGGATACAGCCCGGCGAACCGTTCCAGCCCGAGCCAACGCAGGGCCTCCCGCGCACGCTCGCGGCGCTCTGCTGCCGGCAGGCCCAGGTTGCGCAGGCCGAACTCGATATTTCCCTGGGCGGTGAGCCACGGGAAAAGGGCGCTCTCCTGGAAGATCAACGTGCGCTCGTGGCTGCTCCCCCGAACCGGCCGGCCCCGGAACAGCACCCGACCGCTCGTCGGTGGCTCCAGGCCGGCCACAATCTGGAGGAGCGTGCTCTTGCCGCACCCGCTGGGGCCCACGATGGCGACAAAGTCGCCCTCGCGCACGGCCAGGTCGATGCGCCGGATCGCCTCGATGGGTCCGTCCGGGCCGGGGTAGGCCTTGGAGAGGGCCTCAATTTCCAGGCATTTCATAGGCTCTCCTCCCGACCTGCCAGCGCAGGAGGCGTGTCTGCACGAGCCGCAGTATCCCGTCCAAGAGCAGCCCCAGGCAGCCTACGGTTAGCATCCCGGCCAGGACCGTATCGGTGCGGAAGAGGTTGCGCGCTTCCAGCATCAAGAAGCCGAGCCCCCGCGACACCGCCACCATCTCCGCGGCCATTACGCACATCCAGGCCAGCCCCAGCCCCAGGCGCACGAGCGTGAGCAGTTCGGGGAGCGCTGCGGGCAGCACCACGCGCACCACAGCGCTTCGGCGGCTGCAGCCCAGCGTGCGAGCGGCCTGCACCAGACGGCGGTCCACGCCCCGCACGGCGGCGATGGTGC
>JBMFPK010000340.1:0-2792 GCA_049969155.1 Chloroflexia bacterium
CTATGCGTGCGGCGGGAGCTGGATCGCTCCCGCGACGCTGATCTCCGCCGGTGCTTTCGAGGAGATCACCCGGTTGACCCGGGAGGCTCTGGAAATCGTGCGGACTTGCAGGCAAGAGCGAGGTGCACCATGAGCCAACGCGTCGTCACCTTCGGCGAGATCATGCTCCGCCTGAAAGCTCCGGGCTTCGAGCGGCTGCTCCAGTCGCCGGTCTTCGAAGCGTCTTTCGGGGGAGGAGAGGCCAACGTGGCCGTCTCGCTGGCCGGCTTCGGGCTGGAGGTCTCCTACGTGACCATCCTGCCCCACAATCCAATCGCCGATGCATGCCTCGCCTTCCTGCGCGGTCACGGGGTGGATACCTCCTTCGTCGTGCGCGGCGGCGAGCGGATGGGGATCTACTTCTTGGAGGCCGGTGCCAACCAGCGCCCTTCCCAGGTGATCTACGACCGCGCCGGCTCGGCCATCGCGGAGGCCGCGCCGGACGCCCTGGACTGGGAACGGATCTTCGACGGCGCCGCCTGGTTCCATATCACCGGCATCACACCTGCCCTGAGCGAAAACGCAGCCGCCCTCTCTCTGAAGGCCGTGCAGACGGCCCGCAGGATGGGCCTCACCGTTTCGTGCGACTATAACTACCGGAAGAAGCTCTGGCGCTACGGCAAGACAGCAGCGGAGGTCATGCGGGAACTCGTCCGCTACGTCGACGTGGGGATCGCCAACGAGGAGGATTGCCAGCAGGCCCTCGGCATCGGCTTGGAGGACCCGGAATGGCATCACAGGGTGCGCAGCGGCGAGCTGGACCCCTCTCTTTACCAGAAACTGTGCGAAAAGGTGCTGGACGCTTTCCCCAACCTGCGGTGCCAGGCGATTACCCTGAGGGAAAGCTACACAGCCGACCACAACGGCTGGTCCGCCTGCCTGCACAACCGTCGTGAATTCCTCCTGGGCAGGCGATATGAGATCCGGGACATCGTCGACCGCGTGGGTACGGGCGATGCGTTTGCTGCGGGCCTGATCTACGGCTTTCTCAGCGGGATGGATGACCGCGAAGCACTGGAGTTCGCCATCGCCGCGTCCGCCTGGAAGCACTCCATCCCCGGAGATGCGAACCGGGTCTCCGTGGACGAGGTACGGCAGCTGCTGGCCGGCGAGCAATCCGGCAGGGTGCAGAGATAGTTGCATCGATGGGGCGCTTGTGGTAAGATCACAATAGGTGAAATGCGGAAGGGCGCGGCGGAGGCCGCGCCCGTACTGTCATGCCGATGGAACAGGTCTTGCTGGTCGAGGATGACCCTGTCCAGGCCGACGCCATTGCTTATGCCCTGGAGCGGGAAGGCTACCAGGTGATCCAGGCTGGGACCGGGCTCGAAGCCCTCCGACAGGCCAAGGCACAGCCGATCGACCTGGTCATCCTGGACCTGGGCCTTCCCGGCCTGGATGGCTTCGAGGTCTGCCGCTGGTTGCGCCAAACCTCCTCCGTGCCGATCCTGGTGCTCACGGCGCGCGATGCCGAAGAGGATCTCCTGCGCGCGTTCTCCCTGGGTGCGGACGATTACCTGACCAAGCCGTTCCGCTACCGCGAGATGCTGGCTCGCCTGCGGGCCCTCCTCCGGCGCAGCAAGGGGCTCGGCGCCCTGGACACAGGCCAGCACCGGGTGGGACGTCTGTGGATCGACCTGGAGGCCCACCAGGCGACGCTGGATGGCCAGTTGCTTCCCTTGACCCCGGCCGAGTTCCGCATGCTTGCTCGCCTGGTGCAGGAGCGCGGACACGTCCTCAGTTGCCGCACGCTCCTTCGGGATGCCCTCGGCTACGATGCCTCGGAGGCCGAAGCCCGGGAAATTGTCCGCGTGCACATCTGGCGGTTGCGGAACAAGATGGGTTGTACCCCGGCGGACCCCGAGTACATCCACAACGTCCGCGGCATCGGTTACATGATCCACTCCCCCCTCCCTCAAGCGCAATAGGGCTGGTGGAGGCCCTCCATCCCCCTGTGTGGTATAATGGGGCATCATAGGACCTGCGGAGGCCGGTATGCGCACGTGGGCGGAGGTGGATCGTCGGCTGTACCAGGGACAGGCCGGCATCGCGACGGTGTCGGAAGCCCGAGCCCTCGTGCGACAGCACGGTGTGCAAGGGGCGGCCCGGCAGATCGATATCCTTATCGCCGCGACCTTCGCCCCGGTTTCCTGGGCCCTGCTCCTTTTTCGGTCCGCTGTGCCCCTCACCTCCTCTGCACCGGAACGTGCCTGGCTGGGCGGCATCCCGCTGCAACGGGGCTTTGCCCCACACGAGCTGGCGCTGGACCTCGGGGCCACCGGAAACCGAGGGCCGTTCCGCGCCGGCGCCCACCTCCTCGACAGCTGGCTGGCCGGTGAACGGCCGGTCCTGCGCCTCCAGTCGCGCGCCGGAAGCCGGGGAGGCGAGGTCTCCTGGGAAGGAGCGATCGGGCTCAACGATTTGGTGGAGGCTCGGCTGCTCCTGCTCGTCCACTCCCCCCCTGAGGGTCGGCTCACGGTGAACGGCGACAGCCGACCTCTGGGCACCTATTGCGGGGTGCTCGTTCCAGAGCGGGGCAACGCTGTGCACGCCTGGAGCGGGCCGGCCGAACCGGGCGTGCTGGATCGGCTGGAGCGCATCCTGCGCCCCGGCTTCCCCATCCTTCTGGCAGGTGGCGTCGGCCATGTCGCCTGGCGTCGGGGCGCCGCGATCGGACTCAGCGCCGAGCTTCGGGACCTGCGTCGCCAATACCTTCGCCCCCTGGCTATCCCGGGCTACGGGGCGGGGCTGGC
>JBMFPK010000341.1:0-2779 GCA_049969155.1 Chloroflexia bacterium
GATGGAGCGCGACCGTGGAGCAGGTTGCCCGGACCTTCGGCGAGGCGTGGCCCGAAGCCCTGGACGTTGCCACGCAGCTCGTGGATGCCTGTAGGACCGAAGCACGCGGCAAAGCCGACGGGACCTTCCTGCAGACGCTGGACCTGTTCTTGCAGGCCGCCCTCACGAACGGACAGGTCTTCGCTTTCGAGGATGCTCTATCCGTCCTGCGCCGCGGGATGTTGCCCCTCCTGAGCGCCGAGGAACGGCAGCGCGCCGAAGACCTCTGGCACCAGGCCCGGGTGCGGATTGCCGAAGCAGAGCAGCAGTTCCAGGGTCGCCGGCGCCTGCAGGCAGAACAGCGCACCAGGCTGCTGCGCGAGGTAAGCCAGCAATTGGGAACGACGTTCCACTTGCGCGACCTGATGGACATTCTGGCGCGGGAGCTGCCCCGGCTGGGTGTCCGCAGGGGATATGTGGCCCTTTACGAGGATCCGCAACGCCCGGCCGAGTGGGCGCGGCTCTTTATGGCCTTCGGCCCTGAGGGGCAGATGCAGCTGGAGGCAGAAGGACGTCGGTTCCCCTCGCGGGAGATCGTGCCCCCGGATCTGATGCCCGACGGGGGAGGACTGGGCTTTGTCGTGGAACCCCTCTACTTCCGGGAGCAACAGCTTGGGTTCGCCGTGCTCGAGGCGCACGCGCAGGACGGGACAACGGCGGATGCGCTGCGCGTTCAGATCAGCAGCTCGCTCCAGGGCGCCCGCCTCGTCCAGCAGGTCGAGCGACGCGCACTCCTCCTGCAGGCCGCAGCGGAAGTCTCGCGGCTGGCCACCAGCACACTCGACCCGGAGAGGCTCATCCGCCAGGTGGTGGATCTCGTCCGGGAGCGCTTCGACCTCTACTACGTGGGCCTGTTCCTGCTGGACCGGAAGGGTGAATGGACAGGGGAGCCCCAGAAGTGGCTTGTCCTGCGCGCCGGGACAGGGGAAGCCGGTCGCCAGATGGTCGCACAAGGCCATCGCCTGGAGATCGGCGGGACTTCCATGGTCGGTTGGTGCGCGCTCAACCGCCGGCCCCGGGTCGCCCACGAGGTCGAAAAAGACCCCGTGCACCGGCCCCACCCCCTGTTGCCGGAGACGCGCTCCGAAGTCGCGGTCCCGCTGCGGGTAGGCGAATCGGTCATCGGAGTGCTCGATGCCCAGAGCAAACTCCCAGGGACCTTCGACGAGGACCTGGTGACCGTGTTCCAGACGATGGCAGACCAGGTAGCCGTGGCCATCGAAAATGCGTTCACCGTCTCGCAGATGCAGCTCGTGAACGAGGACCTCCAGCAGACGCTCGCTACCCAAGAGCAACTGCTCGAGACGATCCGCCAGCTTTCCACCCCGGTAGTCCCGCTGCTCGAAGGGGTCATCCTACTTCCGCTCGTCGGCCACATCGATAGCCGGCGGGCTGCACAGGTCATGGAAGAACTGCTGATGGGCGTCCAGCGCCACCGAGCCCGGGTGGCCATCGTGGACATCACGGGGGTACCCGTCGTCGATACGGCAGTCGCCAATAGCCTCCTGCGCGCTGCCCAGGCGACCTACCTGCTGGGCGCCGAGGTCATCCTGGTCGGTATCCGCCCAGAAGTGGCGCAGACCATCGTGGGGCTCGGTGTGGAGCTGCGGGGGCTGGTCACCATGAGCGACCTGCAGAGCGGGATCGAGTATGCCCTGCAGCGGATGGGGAATAAGGGCGCGGCCTAGCGGCAAACCCTCGCACGTGGGCCCTCTTTGGCGCCACAGGGGCCGGAGGGGAGTCCTATGCTCTACCTGGTGGCAACGCCGATCGGGAACCTCGGGGATATCACGTTACGCGCAATCGAGGTGCTACGCTCGGTGGACCTGGTGGCGAGCGAGGATACGCGGCGGACGGGGCTTCTCCTGAAGCACCTGGGGATCCCCAAAAAGCCGCAGATTGCCTTTCACGAGCACAGCGAGGAGCGGGCAGGAGAGCGAATCCTTGCCGAACTGCGGGCCGGCCGGTCCGTGGCCCTGGTCTCCAACGCGGGTACGCCCGGCATTTCGGACCCCGGTTACACGCTCGTGCGGAGGGCCATCGCCGAGGGGATCCCGCTTACGATGATCCCTGGGCCCAGCGCAGCGCTGATGGCCCTGGTGCTTTCGGGCCTCCCGGTTCACTCCTTCACCTTCCGGGGCTTCCCCCCTCGGCGTCCCGGACCCCGCCGGCGCTTCCTGGAGGTCGATCGCGATTCCCCGCATACGCTGGTCTTTTACGAGAGCCCGTACCGTCTGCTTGCCTTCCTCGAAGATGCCCTGGCTGTCTACGGTGACCGGCCGGCCGCGGTCGCAAACGACCTGACGAAACGGTTCGAGACCGTCCTTCGCGGACGACTCTCGGAGCTCCTGGAAAGGCTGCGCAGGGAACCGCTGCGCGGCGAGTACACAGTCGTCATCGCTGGGGCACGGCAGCCAGAGGCAGAAAGCACATCGCCGCATGGCGGGAGCGAAACTTGTGGCCCTGCCTGATGCTCGCACCCTGACCCTGCCGCACGGATCGATCTGCTTGCCCGCCTTCCTCCCCGACGGCACCCGAGGGGTCGTTCGGGGCGTGGATGCCCGCGACCTCGTAGAGAGCGGTGTGCAGGCGCTGCAGATGAACGTCTTCCACTTGATGCAGCACCCGGGCTCGACCACCATCCAGGCCCTCGGCGGGCTGCACCGGATGTGCGGCTGGAACGGGCCCATCGTCACCGACTCGGGCGGGTTCCAGGCCTATTCCCTCATCCGACAGGCCG
>JBMFPK010000342.1:0-2772 GCA_049969155.1 Chloroflexia bacterium
CTTTTCCCCGAGTTTTTCCGTTCTACGGAGCGAGGATCTGAGGGCAAGAAAGGCGGTTCGCCCACAGGATGTGCCTGATGGCGCGGGGGGGTTCCAGGAGCACGAAGATGACGGGCAGACCGAGCGGTACCATCAAGGGACACGTCTCATGGAGCGCGCTCCTCCTGGAAGATCTGCTGAGCCCGCGGCAGCGACGTCGCCTTCAGGCTCACCTGAGCTGCTGCCGGAGCTGCCGGAAGCGGGCCCAAGAGGTGCGGGCGGTACGGATGCTCCTGGCCCACGCCGGGCGAGTTCCCGCTCCAAGGCCCTTTACCCTGGTTACCAAGCCGCCCAGAAACCGCAAATGGCTGTGGTATCCTTTCCTGCGCACCGCCACAGCGGGCATGGCTGCCTTTGCGCTGGTCGTCTTCTTCACCTCCCTCCTGATGTGCGGCGCGGTTCCCCCTTCGACAGGCTGTTTCCGCTGGTCGACCAACACCCCTACGGAAATCATGGGCGCCCTGTCTGGCGGAACACCCCGCGGCACCGCTACGTCCTACGCGTCCTTCGAAAGGCCGTTGCCTCCGAAGGAGGGGGCTGCCATCGGTCCCCTGCTTCGCCTCCTCCAGACGGTCGGCTTGACGACACTCGGGATCCTGATGGGTCTCACCTTCTGGGCCTACCGCAAGGAACGCCCCTTCCTGATGTAAAAAGGGCCCCGGGTGGACCGGGGCCGGCCGACACGGCATGCCCGCAGGGCTACCAGCCATCCGGGAGTCGCACCTCGGGGTAGCGGCGCAGCTTCTGCACGAACATCGCGCGGATTTCCTCCAGGCGCTCGGGGGTGTAAGCCTCGAACCGCATCACCAACACCGGCTGGGTGTTGGAAGCCCGGAGCAACCCCCACCCATCGCCAAAGAGCACACGCACCCCATCCACGTCGATCGTAGCGTACTCACGCCGAAACTCATCCCCGATCTCCTGGACCACGCGGAACTTGAGCTCGTCGGGGCAGTCGACCCGTGTTTCCGGGGTGTTCGGGTAAGTGGGGATCGTCTCCAGAAGGGCGCTGAGAGAGGCTTTCTCGCGCGACAGGAGCCGCAGCAGCCGACAGGCGGCGTAGATCGCGTCGTCGTAGCCGTAGTACTCGTCGGCGAAAAAGATGTGCCCGCTCATCTCGCCCGCGAGCGGCGCTTTCTCCTGGCGCATGCGCTCCTTGATCAACGAATGCCCCGTCTGGCCCATGACGGGCCGGCCGCCCAGCCTCTCGATCTCCTCGACCAGCGCCTGGGAGCACTTGACCTCGAACAGGATCGGTGCACCCGGCTGGCGCGCCAGCACCTCCCGTGCGTACAGGGCCAGCAAGCGATCCCCCCACACGATCTCTCCCCGGTCGTCGACCACACCGAGGCGATCCGCATCTCCGTCGAAGGCAACCCCCACGTCCGCCGCCGTCTCGCGCACCTTCGCGATCAGCGGCTGCATCGCCTCTACGAGCGTCGGATCCGGGTGGTGGTTCGGGAACCGCCCGTCGAGCTCGCAGTACAGGGGAACCACATCACACCCCAGGTCGCGGAGCAGATCGGGCACGATCGGCCCGGCGGTACCGTTTCCCGCATCCACGACAACCTCCAGCGGCCGCTCGAGGGTGATGCGAGAGCGTATGTCGCGCACATACTCGGAAACGACCTCGCTCTCCTCGCGCCGGCCACGCCCCCTTTCGAAGTCCATGTCCCGGATCAGCTCGTACAGCTTGCGGATCTGTTCGCCGTGAAGGGTGGAGGTCCCCATCGCTACCTTGAAGCCGTTCATCTCCGGGGGATTGTGGCTCCCCGTGACCTGCACACCCCCCTGGACGGGCAGGTGAAAGAGCGCGAAGTACAGAACAGGGGTAGGGTGCAAGCCGGTATCGTAGACGTGGGCGCCTGTAGCACGGATCCCCGCAATGAGCGCTTCGTGCAGTTCCGGGGAGCTTAGGCGGTTGTCCCGACCTACGGCAACGGCCTTCCCTCCCATACGGAGAAACTGTGTGCCGTATGCCCGTCCCACCAGCTCCGCCACGTCGGCATCCAGGTCCTTTCCCACGGTGCCACGGATATCGTATTGGCGAAAGATCTCGGGGTTGATCTCAACCATTTTCACCTCCGGAGCACTCGCTCTGGAAACGCATCACCGCGTCCGCGATGACCTGCAGCGCGCGCTCTGCGTTGTCCCACCCATCGGTGCGCGTTTCCTTGCCCTCCAGTGTCTTGTAGATGTTGAAAAAGTTCTCGATCTCGGTCAGCAGGTGCGGGGGGATGTCATCGAGATCGTGGACCTCGGCAAACCGGGGATCGCCGAGCGGCACGGCAAGGATCTTGCAGTCGATCCCCTTCTCGTCCCGCATCCGGAGCACACCGACCGGCCGGGCGGGGACCAGGCACCCGGAGAAGGTCGGTTCATTCACGATGAGCAGCACATCCAGGTGATCCCCGTCCTCCGCGCGGGTCTCCGGGATGAACCCATAGTCCGTAGGGTAGTGCACCGAGGAGTAGAGCACGCGGTCCAGCCGGAACGCCCCGGTGCGCTCGTCGAATTCGTACTTGTTGCGGCTTCCTTTCGGAATCTCGACCAAGACCTGGATCATGGGCCACCTCCGCGGGCCGGCCGTCCCGCCCGCACGCGCAGGACGCACCACTCCAGCACCGTTTCCGCTACGGGGAGGGCATCGATCCCCGCTCCCTCCAAAAGGAGGCTCTTGGGAGTGGGTCGGGCGATGCCCCGAAGCGCGTTTTCCACCGCCACGTTCAAGCC
>JBMFPK010000343.1:0-2768 GCA_049969155.1 Chloroflexia bacterium
ACGTCGTTCCCCAGGTCGGCGAAACAGACGGCCGTCACCAGGCCCACATACCCTGCCCCGATTACGGTGATCCTCGCCATCCGGAAAACCTCCTACAGAAACGGATTGTGGCGCTTCTCGAAGCCCAGCGTCGTCGGCGGCCCATGGCCGGGGTAGACGGTCAGCCCGTCGTCCAGCGGGAAGAGTACCTCCTCCAGGCTGCGCATCAACGCGTCCATATCCCCACCCGGCAGGTCCGTCCTTCCCACGCCCAGGTAGAACAGGGTATCGCCGCTGAAGAGAGCCCCGTGGCCCAGCAGGCAGATGCTTCCCGGGGTGTGGCCGGGTGTGTGGAGCACGGTGAAGCGCAGGGTGCCCACCTCCACCGTGTCGCCGGCCCGCAGGAGCCGTGTCGGTCGACACGGCTCGCGGCGCAGCCCCAGGAGCGGGGCAATCTCGTACTCTGGGGCAAAGAGGAGCAGCGCGTCCAGCTCATGGACGGCGAGTTCCGCTCCCGTGCGCCGGACGATCTCGGCGTTGCCCACGATATGGTCGTGGTGGCCGTGGGTATTCACCACGCGGACGATGGTGTACCCTTGAGACGTTGCGCGCTCCAGGACCTGAGAAACATCGCCTCCGGGATCCAGCACCATGGCCTGGCGGGTCTCCGGGCACCCCACCAGGTAACAGTTCGTCTGGAACCATCCCAGCGGCACCACTTCCAGGAAGAAAGGTTGCATCGCCTCGCCCCTATTCGGCTTGCAGCGATACGTTGGCCACGAAGCTGTTGAAATCGTGACCCGAAGCGAAGAGGTCCAGCCCGATCAGGTAGACGGGGGCCGGCCGCAACCGCGTGAGGTCGAGGTTCACGTGCTGCCAGCGGTAGTGCGGAAAGGGAATTGCCTCGCCCTCCGCCATCTCGGTGCGATATCCGGGCTCTGTGCGGTAGTAGAACCCGTAGGTGTACTGTCGGCTTCGCCCCTCGCCATCGCGGTAACGGATGCGCACCGCAAACGGGTAGTCGGTCCCCAGCGGTCCGCCTCCGGGCAGGCTCTGGTAGTTGATCCGCAGATCGAACTCCAGGCGCAGCGCGCGATAGGGAGAGACGTCCTGCCGAATCTCCTGGGAAAGGATCCCGGCACAGACGTCGCGCGTGCCGCCGATCCGCCAGATCCGGGCGGCCCAAACGTCCTGCACGCCGATGCGCTGCTTTTCCCGACCGAGCGCGGCGTTGACGGTACCGCCGTCCCAGGCCTGGTCATACCGAAAAACCCAGCCATCCAGGTCCTGCGCGAAATCGCCGTTCCGAAGGAGCTCCCAGCGCGCCGGTTCGATGTTCGGCGCCCGGCCGGCATAGAGCACGACCTTTTCCCCCGCCGCGAGCGGAAGCCGTTCCCCGCTGGCGGACCGTGTCACCCAGGCACTCCCTGCACGCACGGCGACCTCCGGGGCAGCGTCCCAGCGCACAAGGTAGCTCCCGCCAGGCTCCAGCTGCACGAGCGAGCCACCCAGGTCCAGGGAGAAGGAAACCTCGTTGTACAGGCGGAGGGGGGAAACCCCCACAACGAGCACTCCGGCAGGCACGGCGACCTGGACATCCTGGCGCCGGGACGTGTACCGGGTGGCGCGCAGCCGCGTGAAGGTCAGGCGGGCACCAGGGTACAGCTGCAGCGTGCTCCCGTCCCACAGCGTGACGAGCGCAGCCGCACCCGGGGGAGCGCTGGATTCCACCTGCACCGTTTCCCCCTCGTGCAAGGGCACGGGTTGGCCAAGCGGCACGGTGATCAGCTGGGCCTCCCCAGCGCGGATGAGCGAGACCGGCCCGGCAAAAGCCTCCAGGGTATTGCCTCCTTGGGGAGCCATCGCGTCGGCCCAGAAGCGCCAAACGCCGTATCCGATGAGAGCACACAGGAGAAAGGAGCCCGCGCAAGCGATGCTCAGGACGAGCCAGGCCAGCCGAGCCGTTGCCTCGCGGGAACGCACCGGCGTCCGTTGGCGGAAAGACCACGTTTCTTCCGTTGTCATGGCTTCTTCGTCGGGCATCGCTCGCTCACCGGGCCAGGCGGTGCAAGCCGGCGGCACGGGCCATCTCCACCGCCTCGCGGAACTCTTCCGCCGTGATCCGCCGTCGCAAGGGAGGATAGTCCCAGGCGCGGTAACAGGGTCGGTACTGCGCCATCACGTTCGTGTAGGTGTTCCGGGATACCTCCTCGGCCAGGAAACGCATCACCTCCGCCGTGCCGGCCAAGCCTTCCGGCAGCACCAGATGCCGCACAATCAAGCCTCGCCGCGCGATGCCGTGCCGGTCCACCTGGAGATCTCCGACCTGGCGGTGCATCTCGCGGATGGCCAGGCGATTCACCCGGGGGTAGTGCTCTACCTGGGAGTATCGCCGGGCGATTTCGGGATCGGCGTACTTGGCATCCGGCATATAGATGTCCACGATCCCGTCCAGCAAGCGCAGGGTCGGGAGGGCATCGTAGCCGCCCGTGTTGTACACGAGCGGGAGATGGAGCCCCGCACGGGCCGCGATCTCCAGCGCCGCCAGAATCTGCGGTACCACGTGCGTCGGGGAGACCAGGTTGATGTTGTGTGCCCCCAACTGCTGGAGCCGCAGCATCATCGCCGCCAGCTCTTCGGGCTCCACCTCCGCGCCTTCGCCCAGCTGGCTGATCTCGTAGTTCTGGCAGTACTGGCAGTGCAGATTACAGCGTGCGAAGAAGATCGTGCCTGAACCGCGCCAGCCCCGCAACGGGTCCTCTTCGCCCAGGTGAGGCCCATAGCTGCTG
>JBMFPK010000344.1:0-2750 GCA_049969155.1 Chloroflexia bacterium
CCTGGCACGGCTAGACCCCGGAGGCGATGCGATGGCGATGATGGAGATCTGCGTGGTGCCCCTGGGGACCGGGAGCACCAGCCTCAGCGCCTATGTGGCGGAAGTCGTGCGGGAGCTTGCCGCATCCGGCTTGGAGTACGAGCTGGGGCCGATGTCCACGGTTGTGGTGGGAGAGCTGGACGATCTCCTCGCTGTCGCGCGCCGGATGCACGAGCGTCCCTTTGCGATGGGGGCCCTCCGTGTGGCGACGACGATCCGGATCGACGATCGGCGGGACAAGCCGCTTTCGATCCGGGGAAAGGTGCGGGCGGTACAGGAGAAGCTCTAGACGACGGAGGAGGTGGTATGCCGGAAGAAGTCGCTCCGATCACCGTGGAGGAGGCGCTGGAAGCGGTACTGGCCCGCTTCCACCCGCTCGATGCGGAGGAAGTTCCGCTGCTCCAGGCGCTCGATCGGGTGCTCGCCGAGGACATCGTGGCTGGCGAGGACATCCCGCCCTTTGAGAACTCGGCGATGGACGGTTACGCGGTTCGTGGGGAGGAGGTGGCCGGTGCGCGGCGCGATACCCCGGTGCGGCTGCGGGTGATCGGGGAGGTTGCTGCCGGCATGCCGGCGACGGTTCCGGTGGAGCCCGGAACGGCTGTCCGCATCATGACGGGTGCGCCGATGCCACCGGGCGCCGATACCGTCGTCCCCTTCGAGCAGACCGACGAGGCCGGCCCGGAGGGGGAGCGGGAGCCAGGGTGGGTGCGCGTGCTGGTGCCCGTGTCGCCGGGGTCGAACGTCCGGGCCGCGGGCGAAGACGTGCGGCGTGGGGAACGGGTGCTGGAGCGGGGCACGCGGCTGAGGCCGCAGGAGGTGGGTCTGCTGGCCGCCCTGGGGCGACCCATTGTGCGGGTGACGCGTAGGCCTCGGGTGGTCATCCTGGCCACCGGAGACGAACTGGTGGAGCCCGGCGAGCCCCTCGCCCCGGGCAAGATCCGCAACAGCAACGCCTATTCGAACTATGCCCAGGTGCTGAAGTACGGCGGGGAACCGTTGAAACTCCCTATCGCGCGGGACCGTTTCGAGGACCTTTCCGCCCGGATCGACGAAGGCCTCGCGGCAGGAGTGGACCTTTTCCTCACCTCGGGGGGCGTGTCCGTCGGGGAGTACGACCTGGTGAAGAAGGTCCTGGCAAGCCGTGGTAAGATTTCCTTCTGGCGGGTGCGGATGCAGCCCGGTCGGCCGATGGCCTTCGGGGAGATCGACGGCGTCCCCCTGCTGGGCCTTCCGGGGAACCCGGTTTCCTCCATGGTCTCTTTCATCCTCTTTGTACGGCCGGTCCTGCTCAAGATGCAGGGGCAGCGCGCCCTGCGGCTCCCGGAGGTCACCGCGACCCTGCTCGAGGATGCCCGGGCGCAGCCCGACCGGCCGCGGTTCCTGCGCGCGATCGTGGAGCAGGAGGACGGCCGCTTCACGGCTCGGCTGACCGGCCCCCAGGGGTCCGGCATCTTGAGTTCGATGGTGCGCGCGAATGGCTTGGCTGTGATCCCGGAAAGCGCCTACCCGGCAGCCCGCGCGGGTACCACGGTGCGCGTGCTCATGTTCGATTGGCCCGAAATCCTCTAGCCTAGCGGAAGTGACCGATGGTGCAGACCCTTTCTCTCTCGACCCGGCAGCGGAGCGAGATGATCGAGATCACCGCGGAGGTCGAGCGGCTTGTCGCCGAAAGCGGCGTGCAGGAAGGGCGGGTTACCATCTACTGCCCGCACACGACGGCCGGCGTGACGATCAACGAGGATGCCGACCCCACCGTGCGCGCGGACATCCTGGAGACGCTCGAACGGCTTGTCCCCTGGCGCGGCGGCTATCGCCACACGGAAGGGAACGCCGCCGCCCACATCAAGGCCGCGCTCGTGGGGCACTCGGTCACCGTGCCCATCGTCGGGGGACGGCCGGCGCTGGGCACCTGGCAGGGGATCTTTTTCTGCGAATTCGACGGCCCCCGCAGCCGCCGGGTGCTCGTGCACATCTCGTGAGCGGTCGGCAGGGCGACGCTCCTCCTTCGTGGCGAGGGAGATCGAGCGCTGCTCCTGGTCCGCCGCCGGACGCTTCGGGGTGCGACGCGGACGGTCGGATCGTGCGGTACTTTCTTTGACAGAGGCCAGGGCCTGTGCTATCATCGTGGCTATCATAATGGCTTATCACAGGGACGAACATGGGCTACCGGTGGGTCCTTCTGCACCGCAGGGTTCGCTGCTTTCCCCAGCCGTTCACCTTTCCGGGGGGATCGAGGGGCCTGGGCCCTTCGATCCCCGATGTGCCGCCGGATGAGGAGTCGTTGTGTAGGAAAGGTGAACGGCGATGCAACCCCTTCCAAGGCCTCTGAAAAGTCCGTCCCCGGACAGTCGGTACCGACGCGCGTGTAGCGCTCGGGACGCTGCCTTCTGGCCGGGTCGACGTGTAGGAGCACAGAGATGAAGATCCCGTTGAAGTGGTTGCAGGAATATGTCGAACTGGACCTCCCGGTAGCGGAGCTGGCCCACCGGCTCACGCTGGCCGGCCTCGAGGTTACCGAGATCGAGCGGATCGGCGAGGAGTGGGACCGGGAGCGCATCGTGGTCGGCCAGGTGCTAGCGGTTCGGCCGCACCCGAATGCGGATCGGCTCACGCTAGTGGACGTGGACTATGGCGGACCGGCGCCGCTCACGGTGGTCTGCGGAGCCCCGAACATCCGTGTGGGCGAGCGGGGACAAAAGGTCGTGGTG
>JBMFPK010000345.1:0-2741 GCA_049969155.1 Chloroflexia bacterium
GGGGAGCGCCAACGGGACATCACCCCGGAAGAGGCCGCAGCGCGGCTGCTCGCGCTTCCCGAAGTGCACTACCTCGAACGTCTTACGTACGAAGGCAAGACTGCGCCCGCCTTGGGGCGGTAGCGTGCAGGATCTCGAGGGGATGGTATGCCGCAGAATCCGCTGCAGGTGAGTCCGGAGGGGCTCCTGGCGTTGCTCAAAGGTCGCCGTAGCATCCGGAGGTACCGTCCAGACCCTGTGCCGGACGAGCTGTTGGAGCAGGTATTGGAGGCCGGACGTTGGGCCCCCTCCGCGAGCAACCGGCAACCCTGGGCTTTCGTTGTGGTGCGCGACCCCGAGGTGCGGAAACTCGTCGCCCAGAACGCCGCCTACTACTTCGTCCGTTGGGCCCACGTCTCCGATGCCCCCGTGATCATCGTCCTGTGCGGCGATGCGCGCCATCGGATCTACCGTCAGTTCCTCCACGAGGACATCGGGCTGGCCGGGGCTCAGATGATGCTCCAGGCCGCGGCGCTCGGCCTGGGTACCTGTTGGGTCGGAGGCCTCGATCGCAAGGCGATCGCGCGCGTCCTACACCTTCCGGAGGGGTTCGAAGTGGTCGGCCTGCTTACGCTCGGCTTTCCCGACGAGGACCCTCCGCCGCCGGGCCGCAAGTCGCTGGCGCAGATCGTCCATTACGACTTGTATGGAAACCGCAAGCCCGGAGCAGCCGTCACGCCCGGACTGCCTGCCGGTCCACTGGGCATCCTGCTTCGCCGGTTGCGCTTCCCCTTCCGTACGTAGGCCCAAGGAGGGGCGACCGGGAAAAGGAGGAGCGATGTCGCCGCGCAGAGCCGTGGGCCTTTTTCTGCTGGTCGCGTTGCTCGGGAGTGCCTTGCCCGCCGACGGACGATTGCCTGACCCTCAGGGCGCGTTTAGCGGCCAGCTTCGGGCCTTCTGGGTCGACGCCTGGAACGATGGGTTCAAGACGCCGGAACAGATCGCCCAGCTCGTGCGGGATGCCCAGACCGCTCACGCGAACGCCTTGTTCGTGCAGGTGCGCCGACGCGGGGACGCGTACTATAACAAGAGCGTGGAGCCGCGCGCAGCGGATGGCCGCCTTGCGCCAGAGCCGTTCGATCCGCTGGCTGCCCTGATCGAAGCGGCCCATCGGGCAGATCCACCGCTCCAGGTACACGCGTGGGTCGTGGTCATGCCGGTCTGGTCCACCAACTATGCGACCACGGATCCCAGCCGCCACGTCTACTACCGGCACGGTTGTGGCAACGGCTGCTCGTGGGATGATCCGGACAACTGGATGACCTACCGCTACAACGGCGGTAACCCCGTCCCCGATTACCAGCTGGACCCCGGGCATCCCGCAGCGGCGCAGTACACGGTGGATGTCCTCATGTACCTCGTGCGCCACTACGATATCGACGGCCTGCACCTGGACTACATCCGCTACTACGGCAGCGACTACGGCTATAACAAGGTCAGCGTGGACCGTTTTCGCGCCGCGTATGGGGGGAGCGGCCTTCCCGACCCTGCCGATGAGCAATGGAAAGCCTGGAGGCGGGAACAGGTCACTTCGCTTGTGCGCCGGATCTACCTGGAAGCGCTGAGCATCAAGCCGCACCTCATCGTCAGCGCCGCAACCATCGCCTGGGGCGACGGGCCGAACCAGACCGGCTGGGAGAACACGAGCGCCTACCGGAGCGTTTTCCAGGACTGGCGGGCCTGGCTCGAGGAAGGTATCCTGGACCTCGCCGTCCCGATGAACTACGACCGGGAGCATGACCCCACGCAGCGTCTCTACTTCGAGCACTGGATCGAGTGGGAAAAGGACCATACCTACGGGCGCGCTGTGGTCATCGGCCAGGGGGCGTGGCTCAACTCGATCTCGGGAAGCCTGAGCCAGGCCCATAAGGCGCTGGCGCCTTCCGCCGCGGGCAACTTGGCGGCCGGCATCACCTTCTACTCCTACGCGGCCACGAACAAGGACGGCCTCCCGAACAGCACGTTCTACCAGGCCCTGTCGCAACCGAGCGGCTACGGCACCCCGCCGTTCCCCACCTGGGAGCCGCCGCCGACCCTCTCTTGGAAATCGAACCCGACCCGAGGCCACCTCCTGGGCTGGGCGATCGCGCCGGGTGGGCCCCTGGCGCGGGTGCCGGTGACGCTGAGCGGGCCGGAAAACCGCACGCTTTACACGGACGCCAACGGCTGCTTCGGGGCGGTGGACCTCCTGCCCGGGATGTATACCGTCACGCTCCCTCCGCCCGCCGCCTCGCCGCTCTCTGCGGCCGTCGTGGCGGGCCAGGTGGCCCTGGCAAGCCCCGCTTCGCCCCCGGCACAGCCCGCCTTGCGGGCGACGCTCGTGGATGTGGCGCACGACGGGTTCAAGACCTCCGACCAGATCGACACGCTGCTTGCGGATGCCCGCGCGGCACACCTGAACGCGCTCTTTGTCCAGGTGCGCGACCACGGCACCGTTTACTATCGGAGTGACATCGAACCGCGTGCTTCGGACCTGGTGCCTGGTTTCGACCCCCTGGCCTACCTCTTGGAGCGGGCTCACGGGGAGACCCCGCGCCTGGAGGTCTATGCCTGGGTTCCGATCCTGCCCGTGTGGGACCAGGATGCCCCGCCGGCGGACCCGCAGCATCCTTTCAACCGCCACCCAGAGTGGCGGACACGCGACGTGAACGGGAACGAGCGCTCCTACGGGGAGTACTTCCTGGACCCGGGGCATCCGGAGG
>JBMFPK010000346.1:0-2734 GCA_049969155.1 Chloroflexia bacterium
CAGCGCAGCGGTTCCGTTGCCGCCTCCACGCGCTCGGGATGCGGTAGCAACCACCGGAAGAGGAAACGGCGAAAGCGGTTTTCCCCCTCGCGTTCCAGGAGGTAAGCGCGCGCGGCCATCATGAGGAGGTCCGTCCGCACTCCCGCCGGGCACAGGGTGGTGCAGGCCTGGCAATACATACACTCGTAGACGATGCGCTTGAAACGGGGGCTGGGCTCCAGCCGCCCCTCCAACACCGCCCGCACCAGGGCGATGCGGCCCCGCGGTGCATCCGTCTCCAGCAGCGTCTGCTGGTACACCGGGCAGACGGCGGAACAGAGCCCGCAGCGGATGCAGGCGAGCACCTGCGCTTCGTCGGGGAGGGCACCGCGGGGGAACGGTTCGGACAGGGCTTCCTTTTTCGACATCTTCATCCTTGAACGAGCAAAACTCACACAGCCTGCCTTCTGCATACCGGACCGTCCTATTTTACCCAAAGCTATGTGCCCGGTCAACCGGGTTGCCCGGAGGCCAGCCCCGTGCTATAATGCCCCTTGCCCAGCCGGATGCGGGCGGTACGTTCCCAGGGAAGGGGGAAGTGAAGAAACGGAGGTCGTATATGTTCTGTCCCAACTGCGGCCAGCCGTGCCCCGAGGGGGCCACCGTCTGCCCGTCCTGCGGAAGTCCTCTTACCCCTCCGGTCCCCGCTCCTCCCCCCATCGTCCCGGAACCCACCGCGCTGCCCACCGCAAGCGGACTCGCCTGGGCCAGCTTCCTCCTGGGCCTCGCGAGCGTGCTGGGCGTGATCCTGTACGTGGGCATCGTCCTGGCCTATTCGGCGGGACTCAGCCCGGAGAACCTGCGCTCCCAGGAGTTCCTGCTGCGGTACATCCAGGAACACCCCCTGCTCTACGCAGGAAGCGGCTGTTGCTTCCTCGGCGAACTCGGAGCGCTCGTCGGGCTGATCCTGGGCATCGTGGGCCTCTCGCGGGAGCGCGTCCGCCCCACGCGCCTGGGGCGCACCTTCAGCATCCTCGGGATCGCCATCGGCGCCCTGCCCCTCCTCTGCTGCATCGCCTATTTCGTCCTCCTGTTCCTGGCGCTCGCCTCGGGAGGGGTACCGTGGGCATAGAACTGGTGATCGTGCGCCACGGCCGCACGGCCTGGAACCGCGAGGTGCGCTTCCGCGGACGGATGGATCTGCCGCTCGACGAGGTGGGCCTGCAGCAGGCCGAGGCGGCGGCGCGCGCGGTCTCTGCCCGATGGCCGAGCCTGTCCGCGGTCTACGCAAGCCCCCTGCAACGCGCCGTCCAGACGGCTACCCCCATAGCCACTCGTTACGGCCTCGCCGTGCAGCTCCACGACGCCCTGCTGGACATCGACTATGGCGAGTGGACCGGACGCACCCCGCAGGAGGTCGAGGCGTCCGACCCGGAGCGCTTCCGGCTGTGGCTTACGGCACCGCACGAGATCGTCTTCCCCGGAGGCGATTCCCTGCCCATGCTTCAGGAACGGCTGCGCCGTTTCCTCCACGAACTGGAGCAGCGGCATGCCGGGGAGACGGTGGCCCTCGTGAGCCATCAGCTCGTGAACCGGGTCCTCCTGGCGACCCTGTTGGGCCTTCCCCTGGCCTTCTACGCGCGGCTCGGCCAGGACAACGCCTGCCTGAACCTCGCCCGCTATGATGCCGGCGTGGGCGAGGTACTGCTGTTGAACGAAACCTGTCACCTGAACGTATGAGCGGATCCCTGGCGAGGACCGGGGTACAGGAGAAACCGATGGGGGAACAGAAAAAGCCGTACACCCTCTCCTCCGACGAGAAGGCAACTCCGGCGATGGTCTACACACCGCAGGCGATGGTCTGGGGGGATATCGTCACCAAGGTCGTCGTGCGGGTGAGCACCTACCTCCGCACCCTGAACCCCGACTATGTCTCCCTCTACGATGCCCGCGTCCTCCCCCTTCGCGCTGGCGAGGCCCTGCAGCCGCTCCGCTTCGCGGAACTCCACATCCGCACGCCCCAGGTGATCGCCTTCCATCTGCTCCCGCCGGCCGACGAGCCGCCGGACTATGACCCCAGCGAGGCGAACCGGAAGATGGAACGCATCACCGTCTTCGTCGGCCCCTTCCGCTTCGACGGCCTGGCACGCATGGCGGCAACCGTAGACCTCGCCAAGTTCCTGGAAATCACCACCGAGACCTTCCTCTCCCTCTACGAAGTGGAGGTGACCGTCCCCGGTGCGCGCGCCCTGGGCGCGGTGCGTGCTCCCCAGGCGCTGATCCGGCGGGACGCGGCTTTCTTCGCCGCCCGATCTTAACGCTGCAGCGCGGCGTTCAGCACCTCGCGGGCGATCGGGGCCGCAGTCTCGGATCCGCTCCCTCCGTGTTCCACGACCACGGCCACCGCATACCGCGGCGCATCCGCCGGCGCAAACGCCAGGAACCAGGCGTGGGAGGCCCCCGTCCCCGTCTCTGCCGACCCGGTCTTGCCCCCGACTCGCACCCCTTCGATCGGCTTCCACCAGCGCCCTGCGCCGTGTTCTACCACCGCAACCATCATCTGCTGGAGCGTCCGCGCGGTACGCACGCCGATCGGCACGGCGAGCGGCGTCGGTTGGGCCTGGTAGAGGACGTGACCCTCGGGGTCGAGGATGCGCTCCACTAGGTACGGCCGCATCATCAGCCCGTCGTTGGCCACCGTGGCCACGACAAGCGCCGCCTGGAGCGGCGTGACTTGTAGTTCCCCTTGGCCGTA
>JBMFPK010000347.1:0-2706 GCA_049969155.1 Chloroflexia bacterium
GGGGGAACTGTGCCAAAGGCGGAGCGTCAGCGGACGCGGCAGGCGACAACCATGCGCCGCCTGGTCCTGCAGGACCTGTGCGAGGCCGCAAGAAAAGCCGCTCGGGTTGGGAAGCATGCCGAAGCGGAAGACTACGTGTTGCAGGCGCTTGCCCTGGACGGATCCTCCCCGCACCTGTGGGCGCTTCTGAGCGAAGTTGCGCGCGAACCGGAAGTCGCGCGTATCGCCGTTCGCCAGGTGGAGATGCTCGAACGTGCCGGGAGCAGCTCCTTTCCGCACAGCCTGGGATCGGCAGCGCAATGCCTCCGCCGCACGGCGGGGGCTGCATCCTCGCTATGGCGAATACGGGCGGTAGCCGCCTTTCTCCTGGTCCTTGTGGTGTTGGCGCTATGGGGTATGGGGCGTGCCTATGCGCGGCGGTACGAGGGACGGTTCTACCCAGGCGTCTCCATCGCCGGTCTGGACGTCGGAGGACTGAGCGAGGTTGAGGCGGCGTTTCTGCTCCAAGCGCAGGCGCAGCGGATCGGGGAGACACCGATCGATCTGGTGTGGGGAGGAGGGTCGGTCCGTGTGACGGCGTGGGAGGCCGGGTTGGACCTGGACCTCCCGGGCACCCTAGATGCCGCCATCCAGATCGGACGGGGAAGCGGTATCTGGCAGGGATGGGCGGGCCCCGTACAACTGGGCTTGTGGGGAAAAGAGGTTCCGCTGAGCGGGGGAGTGGATCCCGAGCGGTTGCGGCGGACCCTGGACAAAGTGTCCCGCGCGGTGGAACGTCCGGCACTTCCACCGGCCTTTGCGTGGGATGGGAGGGACTGGAACGTGTTTCCCGGCCAGGACGGCCGCCGGCTGGAGCGCGGCGAAACGGAGCGCGCGCTTCGGGAAACCCTCCTTTCCCTGGTTACTTCCCATCGTTCCGGAGTCGTCGCGGTGCGGACCGCGGTGGTCACGGATGCAGTGGCCCTTGCCCCGGGCGAGATCGCATCATTGATGGACCAGCTGCGTGGGGCAAGCGAGCCGCTCTTGCTGCGCTGTGGCGAATTCACGCGCACGGTGGGGCCGGCCGAGTTTGCGGGTTGGTTCTCCCTGTCGCGGGGACCCCAGGGGGTGCGCCTGCAGCTGGATGCGGCTGCCGTCCGGGAGTTCGTGGAATGCCTCGCGCAGGAGGTCGACCGTGCGCCACAGGATGGCCGGCTGGTGATCGAAGGAAACCGGGCGGTCGAATTCCGCCTTGCGGAGCACGGAAGGGCGCTCGATGTGCCAGCCGCCGAGGCGCTGCTGAGGGAAACCTGGGACCGTCGGCTCGGTGGGGAAGCCGTGGACACTGTGGAGCTCCCCGTACGTGTCATCCCGGGCCGGCCGGACGCCCTTCAGCTGCAGTTGGGAATCCTCGAAGCGATCGGTCAGGGTTCTTCTTCCTTTGTCGGATCTTCGCCGGAGCGCGCGAACAACATCTGGGTGGGCGGCCGCGAGTTGAACGGACGCCTGATCGCCCCCGGAGAGCTCTTTTCCCTCAACGACGCTCTGGCTCCCATCAGCTGGGAGAAAGGATACCAGGTGGCGCCGATCATCTCGGAGGGCGTGCTGGTCCTCGGATTGGGGGGAGGCCTGTGTCAGGTCTCTACGACGGTGTACCGCGCGGCTCTCTTCACAGGGCTGGAGATCGTAGAACGCCATCCTCACCAGTGGCGCATCCCCTACTACGAGCAGGATGCTCCGCCCGGCTTCGATGCGACGATTATCCAGGGGGGGCCGGACCTGAAGTTTCGCAACAATACCGGCCACTACCTCCTGCTCGAGGTGGTGACCGACCTCGAGCAGGCGCGTCAGACGGTTCGCTTCTACGGCACCTCTCCCGGTTGGAGAGTGACCGTGGAGCAGCCAGAGATCTTGACCGATGGGCTGGTCGTGTCGTACCGACGCCGTGTAGAGCGCGCGGGCGAGCTCCTGAGCGACGAGACCTTCTACAGTTTCTACACCTACCACGAGTGGTAGCTCCGTCCGGCCAAGTTGCCCCGTGTTTTCCCTTGTGCTATAATCGCGCCGTCCCCCGGCGCCCGGTCCGTCCGAGAAGGCATCGGCTATTGTCCCGTGCTTGGCAAGCGACCTGCGGCCGGACCGATGCGGTGCCGATCGCCGGGGGCGACGGCGCTTCAGGAGAAGGTCGTGCGGGGTGCCAGACCGTCGCGGATTTCCAAGGACAGACACGGCTCGGTCAGCAGCCCCCAAGACGGACTTACGGGGAGGTAAGCGGTGGACTTTCGGCTGACGGAGGAACAGGAGGCGTTTCGGCAGCTCGCGCAGGACTTTGCGCGGCGTGAGATTGCTCCCGTCGCTTCCCAGTACGACGAGAGCGGCGAGTTCCCTTGGGAAATCGTGCGCAAGGCGCACCGCGCGGGGCTGATGAACTTGGAAGTCCCGGAGGAGTACGGTGGACCCGGGCTCGGCCCGCTGGAGGTCGCGCTGATCGCGGAAGAGATCGCTGCCGGGTGTGCGGGTATTGCCACCAGCCTTCTGGGGAACGGCCTGGCCCTGCTGCCGCTCCTCCTGTACGGCACGGAAGATCAGAAGCGGCGCTTTCTGCCGGAGTTCTGTTCCGAGCCTCGGTTGGCCGCGTTCTGCCTCACAGAGCCCAATGCGGGGTCGGACATCGCTGCTGTCTCGACCCAAGCGCGCCGTGAGGGGACGGGATACGTCCTGGACGGC
>JBMFPK010000348.1:0-2703 GCA_049969155.1 Chloroflexia bacterium
CCCGTGAACGACGATCCCCTTCCGGACCCCCAGCTCGGCCAACCCCAAGACGATGGCCTGTGTGTGGTCGGCCGGCGTGGTCGAGCATTTCCAGATGCGTATCCGGTCACCTTCGAGCCGTACAAAATCGGTGAAGGTGCCGCCGACATCCACGCCGACTGTGACACAAGCTTCGATCTGTCCGTCCATGGTTCTGCACACCTGCGGCAGCAGACGTCACCCATGAGAAATGTCCCGCGGACGCGCCGGCGTTTGGCGGCAAGCATCCCCGACACCACCCACGAAGTGGAGCGGGACGGCCCAATCCCTCGTCCGCCGAGAAATCGGTCCGGTGGGCGGCAAAGGGCCTGGCCGGCATTTTACTATGCGCGGCCTCGCCGGTCAATTCGTCAGGTGACGTCCCTTCGAAGGGCACCGTCGCCTGAGGAGCGCACGTCAAGGTTGACGCCTACCCGGAAGCGGTGTAGAATGCGTTCGCCTTCTCCCTGCACGCGAAACCGCCGGCAGGGAGCACGTGCGCGAAGAGACGAGGCCACCGATGAACTTCTTGGAACGGCTCTTGACCGTGTGCCGCGGGCAGGAAAGCCTCCTGTGTGTGGGCCTGGATCCCGATCCACAGAAGCTTCCGGCTGCCGTGCGTCACCACCCGGATCCGGTCCTGGCTTTCAACCAGGCCATTGTCGAGGCGACCGCCCGCTGGGCGGCAGCGTTCAAGCCCAATGTCGCCTTCTACGAAGCCCTCGGGCCGGCGGGCCTCGAGACCTTGCGGAAAACCATCGATTTCATCCACGCGCACTCTCCTGCGCTCGTCGTCGTCGATGCGAAACGCGGCGACGTCGCGCATACGATGGCCGCCTATGCCCGCGCGCTCCTCGACGAACTGCAGGCCGACGCCGTCACCCTGCACCCGTACCTAGGCGCAGAGGCCCTCGTGCCGTTTCTGGAACGACCCGACCGGGGTTGCTTCATCCTCTGCCGTACCTCCAACCCGGGCGCAGGCGAGTTCCAGGACCTCCCTGTGGACGGACGGCCGCTCTACCTGGTCGTCGCCGAGCACGTCCGCCAATGGAACCGCAACGGGAACTGCGGACTCGTCGTCGGAGCCACTTACCCTCAGGAACTGGCCCGCGTCCGCGCCCTCTGCCCCGAGCTCCCCATCCTGATCCCGGGTGTGGGCGCCCAGCAGGGGGACCTCCGCGAGGCGGTCCACGCCGGAGTGGACGCGGCTGGCGAACGTGTCCTGATCAACCTCTCCCGTACGATCCTGTATGCTTCCTCCGGGGAAGACTTTGCCGCGGCCGCCGGCCGCATCGCCCAGGAGGCGTGCGCCGCAATCCGCCAAGCGCTTGCGGGCTGAGGACGGAGGACCCGCATGGAACTCCCCGAGGTTCAGGTGGGCGATACGGTGCGGCTCCGTAAGCCCCACCCGTGCGGCGGCGATACGTGGCAGGTGACCCGCATCGGCACCGACATCGGACTCCGCTGCCTCACCTGCGGGCACTATGTGCTTCTCCCCCGACCCCTTTTTCGGCGCCGGCTCCGCAGGATCGTTCGCCGTTCCGATTCTCCGGATCGGAGTGTCCCATGATGCCCTCCACTCCGCTCACACGGCGAGGATTGCTTCCCTTGCTCCGCAACCGCCACTTCCTGGCCCTTTGGGCCGCGCAGGCGATTTCCCAGATCGGGCAGAATATGCTCAACTACCTGGTGATCGTGCTGGTGGAGCAGCTCACCGGCTCGAGCACCCAGACCGGCCTCGCCATCCTCTCCTTCCTCATACCGGGCGTGCTGATCTCCGGCATCGCGGGGGTCGTCGTCGACCGCTCGGACAAGCGTGCGCTGCTCGTGGGGACCACTCTGCTTCGTGCCGCAACGGCGTCCGCCTATTTTGTCTACCTGCTGCATCACGAATGGCCTTTGGGTATCCTCGTCCTGATCATCGACCTGGCGACCTTCATGAGGACGTGCGTCAACCAGTTCTTCTGGCCGGCCGAAAGCGCGGCCATCGGCCTGTTTGTCGCGCGCGAGCACTTTTTCACCGTCAACACGCTCCTGGGGATCAGCACGAACGTCTTTACCGTGCTTGGCTTTCTCCTGCTCGGGCCCTTCCTGCTCAAGCTGTTCGGGGTCCGTACGATCCTGAGTGTCATCATCCTTTGCTACCTGACCGCGTCGGCGATCCTTGCGCTTCTCCCGCGCAGGGGTGCCGCGCGCAGCACCTCTGTGGAAAGGAACAACGGCCGCTCCCTCCCCATCCTGAGGCAGGCGGTGGCGGCGCTGCGGAGGGAACTGCTCGAGAGCTGGCAGCTTATCCGCAGGGACCGGGCGATCACGGTGTCGATCCTCTTCTCCTCGGCCGTCCAGGCGCTGGCGCTGATGGTCGGCACCCTGGCTCCCGGATACGCGGTGCGGGTGCTCGGTCAGAGGACGGAAGACGCTTTCCTTGTCGTCCTTCCCGCAGGAGTGGGGATGTTCCTCGGGTTTCTGCTCGTCGGCCCCGCTTCGCGGAAGCGTCGATGGCAGGAAATCGTCAACCGCAGCATGGTCGTGTGCGGTGCGGCCCTGCTGGGTCTGGCGCTCACGCCGCTAGCCGGATACATGGTCCGCCTCGCCGGGCTGGACGGGGAGCGCTGGGACCTGTGGGCAGCGCTCGTCTGTAGCTTCGTCCTGGGCGCCACAAACCCGCTGATCGTCGTCCCGACC
>JBMFPK010000349.1:0-2669 GCA_049969155.1 Chloroflexia bacterium
TCCCGCAGCCCCAGGTAGCGCACGAGCGGACCTCTTTCCCCAGTGCGGACGATCTCCTGGAGGTCGCGGATGACCTGTTCGATGTGCTCGGGCAGGATATCGCGCCCGCCCAGCCCGAAGATATAGTCGACGATCTCGGTCTGGCAGGCCTTGTGGGCAAAGAAAGCGCTGCACAACTCGAGGAAGAGCGGGCCTGCGCCCTCCATCGCTCCGAAGGAGATCGAACGATCCAGTACGGCCACAGCCCGGCAGCCGGAGAGCGTCTCCACCAACTGCCGGTCGGGGAAGGGACGGAAGACCCGGGGCTTGACCAACCCCACCCGGACCCCTTCCGCACGGGCCCGGCGGACGACCGTGCGTGCCGTCCCCGCGGTGGAGGAGAGCACGACGATGGCGATTTCGGCATCCTCCATGCCGAAGGTCTCCAGGATGCCATATCGCCGTCCGGTGAGTTCTCCGTACTCCTGTCCGATGGCTTCGATGATCGGGAGGGCCCGGGAGATGGCATCGCTCTGCTGCCGCTTGTGCTCGAAGTAATAGTCGTAAAAGTCCCACGCCCCCATCGTGATCGGATGGTCCACGTCGAGGATCGAAAAGGCCGGCCGATACTCGCCCACGAAGCGTTTGGCGACCTCGTCCGGCAAGATCTCGACCCGTTCCACGCCGTGGCCGGTGATAAAGCCGTCCTGCATGCTCATGACCGGCAGGAGCAGATCCGGATGCTCGGCGATGCGCACGGCCTGGAGGGTGTTGTCGTAGGCCTCCTGGGCGTTTTCGGCAAAGATGTGGATCCAGCCGGCGTCGCGCGCTCCCATCGAGTCCGAATGGTCGCAGTGGATGTTCAGCGGAGCCGAGAGGGCCCGGTTGACCGTGGTCATCACGATCGGGAGGCGCAGGGAGGCAGCGATGTAGAGGACCTCCCACATGAGGGCCAGACCGTTTGCGGAAGTCGCGGTCATCACGCGGCCTCCCGCCGCGGCGGCCCCCACGCAGGCGCTCATCGCCGCATGTTCGCTCTCTACAGCGACGAACTCGGTCCCCACCAAGCCGTCCGCGACAAACTCGGAGAAGGTCTGGACGACAGCCGTCTGCGGGGTAATCGGGTAAGCGGCGACCACATCCGGGTCGATCTGGCGCATGGCCTCAGCCACCGCGTGGGCTCCGTCCAGCGCCCGAACCATCGTTTGTACCATTCCTTCCTCCTTATGTCAAGGGAATCGCCGCACGGTGCGCGGTCCTTCCCGTTCAGGCCTCGGGCACCATCTGGATCACCTTACCCATCTGGCCGGTCACCGGGTGCGGACGCTTGATGCTCACCGGGCAGACGTCCGCGCAGATACCGCACCCCTTGCAGTGGTCGTAGTCGAAGCGGGTCCAGCGGCCGTTTTCGACGACGATTGCCGCATCGGGGCAGTAGATCCAGCAGATCATGCAGTGGGTGCACGACTCCATGTCGTGCACGGGGCGGCTGGAGCGCCAGGTGCCGGTGGGGTAGTTCACCGAGCTGCCCGGTTCGGTTACCGTGCCGCCCATCGCCACTTCTCTCCAGGTCAACAATCGCTCAGGCATCCGCTTCTCCTTGCTCTTTGCCAAGCTTTGGCCGTGCTTAACCTTCCCGCGCCTCCTCGTAGGCGCGCCGCAGTCCCGCAATGTTGGCCTCCACAACGCGCTGCTGGAGCTTCTCCCCCAGCTTGGCGCGCACGAGCTCTGTCAGGCTCTCCAGGCGTACCAGCCCTGTAGCGCGCACGAGCGCGCCGAGCATGATCGTGCTCGGGATATCCCGGCCGAGGGTTTCCATCCCGATCCGCGTGGCATCTACCGTCCAGACCCTCACGTTCCGGCCTTCCAGGCCTAGCTGTTTGCGGATCTCCTCGGGTGTGAGGGAGGTGTTGATGACCACCGTCCCCCCTTCCGCGAGCCCTTCCGTCAGATCCACGACGCCGATCAGGTTCGGGTTCACCACCACGACGACGTCGGGGTTGAGGATCTGGCAATGTAGTTCGATCGGCTGGTCGCTGATGCGGGTGTACGACTTGACCGGGGCTCCCATCCGTTCCGGGCCATAGTCCGGGAAGGCCTGGAAGTATTTACCTTCCTCCATCGCCGCCTCGGCCAGCAGTTCGCCGGCTGTAACCACCCCCTGGCCGGCACGGCCGTGCCAGCGGATTTCGATCGGTTTTTCCATCCTGTCGCCTCCTTGCGATCCGATCTATGCACACCGTCGTTGCACACGAAATCCCCCACCTGCTCAGAGCGCGCGGTTCCGTCAAGGTGTGGGGGTCACCTGCGGTGGGGAAGTCGGCAGGGGCGTCACGGGGATGCGCAGTTCCTGTCCGACCCGCAGTTGGTTGGGGTCCTTCAGCCGATCCTTGTTCGCCTCGATCAGCGCGTCCAGAGACACCCCGAACTCCTCGGCGATGGCAGACAGGGTGTCGCCTTCGCGCACGATGTATGTCATCATCCCGACCGTAGGGGCCTGGACGCGCGGGGTCAGAGGAGTCCCCGGCGTGGGCATCAGGAAGCGGACGCCGGGGGTAGGCGTAGGGACTTCTTCCTGCGGCAGGGGTGCGCTGCATGCGGCGAAGATGGCGACAAGAAAAGCCCCGAAGGCCCACCGGCCGAAAGGCCTCATGTGCTGCACAGGTTCCTCCCAAAACAGCCTGTTTGGG
>JBMFPK010000350.1:0-2661 GCA_049969155.1 Chloroflexia bacterium
GGAAAAGGTGGCTCCGTGCAGGCCGTCGCGGCCCGTACGGCCCCCGAGGGCGAGGCAGAGATCGCCCGGTCGGGGGGAACGGCGGTGCCGGCCGGCCGGCGCGATCCCGAGGCACCCGCAGTACACGAGCGGGTTGGCCGTGTAGCCCAGGTCGTAGAGGATGGCGCCCGAGACGGTGGGGATGCCCATCTTGTTGCCATAGTCCTCGATGCCGGCGATCACGCCCCGCGCGATCCGGCGAGGGTGGAGCGTGCCGGCAGGCACCTGGGAGGCGGGAAGGTCGGGCGGGCCAAAGCAGAGGACATCGGTGGCGGCAATCGGGCGCGCGGAGACCCCAATGATGTCGCGGATGACGCCGCCGATGCCGGTGTTCGCCCCGCCGAACGGCTCCAGGGCGGAGGGGTGGTTGTGCGTCTCGACCTTGAAGGAGACCTCCCATTCCTCGTCGAAGGTGATGATGCCGGCGTTGTCGACGAAAGCCGACCGCACCCACGGGCGTGCCAGGCGCTCGGTGGCGGCGCGGATGTAGGAGCGGAGCAGCCCGTCGATGCGCTCCTCTTCGGAGGGAGGAGGCAAGTCCGGAGGGAGCACCCGCGGGATGCCCCCACGGCAGCGGTAGCGGATGGTGGTCTTGAAGGTCTTGTGCTGGCAGTGCTCCGACCAGGTCTGGGCGAGCGTCTCCAGCTCCACGTCCGTCGGATCGCGCCCCAGGCGAGCGAAATGGTCGCGGATCGCCTGCATCTCGGGCAGCGATAGGAAGAGCACGCGTTCCACGCTCAGGCGGGCGAGATCCGCATCGCTCGCGCCGCGCAAGGGGATGGTGGCGACCTCGTCAGAAGGGCGTGCATAGGGCACAAAGGCTGGCCGCAGCGGCCCCAGCGTGTAGTGCTGGATGACCTCGTTCGCCAGGATCTGGCGGGCGATAGTGTGCAGCTCCGCGGGGCTGACGGTCCCCTCGAAGAGGTAGCGGCTGCCCGTCGCTGCGGCCTCCAGCGCGCGGATGCCCAGCAAACGGGCGCGTCGCAGGAGGTTTTCGGCCACCGCGTCGGTCACGCCCGGGTGGTAGCCGACCTCGACCACACGCTCCGATGCGCCTTCCTCGGAGGCACCGACCGGCCGGATCCGGTACCCTTCCACGACCGGGTCCGCAAGCAATGCCTGCGCCAGCTCCTCGACCTGGGAAGGCGAAAGATCACCGCGGAGGAAGAAGAGGCTGCTCACCCGGATGCCGGTGATCCCCTGAATCCCGAGCTGGGCAATCTGCGCGAGGAGATCGGATGCCCGCCCGTCGGGCAGGTCAGCCTTCCAAAAGACCTCGACGCAATAGTCCACCGCTCCTCTCCTCACATTGGGTCGGGGAAGGCCTCAAGATGTAGGACGGCACAACCGGGAAAACACTAGATATAGTACATGCAACGGGGCCATTTGTCAAATCCGGCCTCAGGGTGCGCGGTACAGGAGGATCGCCGCACCGCCCGAGGGGACGAAAACCTGGGTCACAGGCAAGTAGGTCACTGTCCATCCGGAGGGGATCGTCCCGTCTTCTGGCACTGTGCCACCCCCGCTCGGCTGCGCGAGGTAGTGGCGGTCACCCAGGTAGATGGCGACAGGTGAGGGACCGGGGTTTACGAGCACCACTCCGTTTTCGTAGCGGCGCAGGTACACCCCCCACGCCGGGTCGAATAACTCGTTCAGCGTGTGGGGGACGTCTCCCTCGTATCGCCCGATGGGGATCGTGTATTCGGGCCACCACTCCGGTTCCGGCGAAAGCTCCAGGTGGAGGAAAGTGTGCTTTCCCTTGGCAAGTAGGTAGGAGCCAAGGGAGTAGAGGCGGTCCTGAGCCGTGGCCACTTCTTGCGATTCGAGGATCACGATTTTGTCGTGGTTCACCAGGGTCAGGATGCGGGCCATCTGCAGTTGCCACCCGTCCATCCCGGAGCGGTGGAGCACATCGGCGCCAAAGCCCTGGATCCACACGCCCTCGGCACGCTGATAGTCTGTGGTGTCCCGGGGAACGGCCCAGGCGCCCGCATCCATGATGACGCGGTAGCGTTCTCCAAATGCCCCGCGTGCCCAATCGAACCAGCGCTCCAGCCGCCGCGCCCAGGCTTCCTCGAAGGAGGGGCTGTCGGCGGGCAGCGGAGGGTCCCAGCGACCCCCGCCGAGCCAGGTAGGGATCTCCGCCCGCAGGGCGAGCAGACCGTCGGCATCGGTGGCCTGGAGGGCATCCAGGAAGTGCGCCTCCTGCCAGGCACGCCATCCCTCGCTGTCGGGCTCCATCAGGTACCAGCCCTCGTTGCATTGGTACACACGGCTCCCTTCGTGGGAAAAGAACCAGCCGGGCTGCAGGGCTTCCTCGCCCGGCCATTCCTGGACCCACTGGTCACCCTGGATCACCCGCAGGTACTCGCCATTCGGGTCGCACGTTTCGTCGGGGGCGCGGTAGCCCAGCCCGATGCCCCAGCGGTCCAGGAGCAGGAGGAAATCCGGATCGGTCTGGCGAATGGCATCGATTTCGGAGCGCAGCAACTGTCGCGCCCCTGCGTAGTGGTGCGCCGCGAAGACGGTCCAGGCGGCATTTCCGCGTAGGGCGAGCGCACCCTGGAACACATGGATGCCCGTGCGCGTGTCGGGCCAAGAACGGGGTGGAGGCGGGGTTGC
>JBMFPK010000351.1:0-2657 GCA_049969155.1 Chloroflexia bacterium
GTGCCGTGTTTGTCGGGAGCCACACGGAGCCCGCCCACATGGGACCGACCTGGTTCTCCGAGCTCGGGATGGCCCTGGGCACAGAGGGGTACGACGTGGACCTGGTTCCGTACGGGGATTCGTTTTCCGCGGCCGACCTCGAGGATGCGGCGATCGTCGTTGTCCTGCCGGTCGCCGACTACCCGAGCCCGGCGGGAGACGTTTCCCTCTACGACGAGGCCTGGACGGAGGACGAGATCTCGCTGCTCGAAGATTATGTCACAACAGGGGGCTTCCTGGTCCTCACGAACAGCGCCCACCGGCTGAAGTACACGAACCGTGTGCTGGACGCGAACGAAGACTGGCCGGATCAGAACGATCTTGCAGTGGCCTTTGGCGTGCGCTTTCTGGAGGAACCGACCGCGGCGTCGGAGACGCGCGTCACGAGCGCTCACCCCGTGATGGGCGGGGCGCAGGTGCTTGCTATGGCCCGCGGAAACGCGCTCTCCTTCGAAATTTCTTCCGGACAGGTGCTCGTTTGGGCAGGCGAGCAACCCGTCATCGCGCTGGTACCTTTCGGAAAGGGCGAGGTGCTGGTGCTCGGCGATCTGGGGCTGTTGGGCTCCGGCGCAGGAGAACCGCTCAATCTGCGGTTCTGGCGTGCGCTTGCATCTTATGCCCGCACCCGACAGCCCTGAGGCGCCCGAGGAGGTCGATATGGCAAAACGGCTATCGGTGCTCGACGCGGACCGTTGTGTGGGATGCCAGTGCTGCATGTTTGCCTGCAGCCGGCGTCTGGGACAGGGCGGGCTGACGGGTTCCTGCATCGGCGTTCGGTCGGCAGGCGGGATTCGAAGGGGGTTCCTCGTGGTCGTGTGCCGGGCCTGCCCCGATCCCCCGTGCGCCCGAGTCTGTCCTACGGATGCGCTCATCCCGCGTCCGGGGGGCGGGGTGCGATTCAGGACAGATCTGTGTATCGGTTGCGGGAACTGCGCAGCCGCCTGCCCATTCGGAGCGGTGTTCTGGGATGACGTCCAGAGCAAGCCGCTCATCTGTGTCTACTGTGGCTACTGCGCTTCTTACTGCCCCTACGAGGTCATCGCGCAGGAAGAGATCGAGACCGTGCCCGCCGAGGAGGTTGCCGATGCCGGCCAGGGATGATCCGCTGTGCCGCGTGCTGTACATCGACCTTTCGCGCCGCCGTTTCCAGGTGGAGGATCGGAGCGACCTTTTCCGCGAAGGCATAGGGGGTGCTGGAGTAGCCATCCTCCTCCTTGCCGAAGAGTGCCCCAAAGGGGCCGACCCGCTGGGCCCGGAGAACCCCATCATCCTGGCCGTGGGGCCGCTCGTCGGCTATCTTCCGATCGCTTCCAAGACGGTGGCGATGTTCAAGTCTCCGCACACGGGCAACCTGGGCGAAAGCCACGCCGGCGGAAGGAGCGCAGTGGCCATCCGTATGGCGGGCTACGGAGCCATCGTCATCCGGGGTGCCAGCTCGATGCCTGTCTACGTCGTTGTGGACGGCGAAACGGTGCACTTCCGCGATGCCTCTGCCCTCTGGGGGACGCGCAGTTCCTATACCGCGGGCTCTGTCATCCGCGGCCGAGAAGCAGGTGCGGGGCTCCGGACGATCATGCGCATCGGGCGCGCCGGAGAACGGCGGATTTCCTACGCTGGGGTCATTACAGAAACCTACCGGCACTTTGGCCGGCTGGGGCTTGGGGCGGTGTTCGGCAGCAAGCGGTTGAAGGCTCTCGTGGTCTCCGGACGGCGCGCGCTTTACGCGGCGGATCGGCGCGCCTACCGGGAGGTCTACGATGCCATCTTCCGGGCGGCGACCGAGTCCCCGCTGATGCAGAAGTACCACGAACTGGGGACGTCGATGAACGTCCTGCCGCTCGACGGCCTGGGCGCCCTGCCGACGCGCAACCTGCAGGCCGCGCGGCTCGAAGGCGCGGTCGAGATTTCCGGCGAGAAGATGGCCGAGCGATACCTGGGACGCCGCGTGGCCTGTGCACACTGTCCGGTCGCCTGTATCCACCTCGCCGCGCTGCGCCTGCCGTATCCCCACGATCCGTACTTTTTCAAGACGACCTGGGTCGGCTACGACCACGAGCCGATCTATGCGGTCGGCAGCATGCTTGGCGGAACGGATGTCTCCGGCATGCTTCAGCTCCTCGACGAGATCGAGGTCCAGGGCCTGGATGCGATCAGCACAGGCGGGGTGCTGGCCTGGGCAACGGAGGCGTTGGAGCAGGGTATCATCTCGCCGAAGGAGACCGATGGGCTGTCGCTCTCCTGGGGAAACTACCCCGCCTACATCGAAGCCGTGCGGCGCATAGTGGCCGGCCGCAGTGACTTTTACCGGTTGCTCGGACAGGGTGTCGAACGCGCGGCAGCCCACTACGGTGGAGCCGACTTTGCGCTGGCCTTCGGAGGCAACGAGATGCCCGGCTACCATACCGGGCCGGCCTGCCATCTGACTTACCTCACAGGGGCGCGCCACAGCCATCTGGACAGCGCCGGGTACAGCCTGGATCAAGCCGCACTCGCGCAAGGCGATCCCCTTTCCCCAGGACAGGTCGCGGAAGCGCTCCGGAGCGAGGAGGAGTGGCGCCAGGTGCTCTCCTCCCTGGTCGTATGCTTCTTCGCGCGCGGGGTCTACAACCTAGAGTCCG
>JBMFPK010000352.1:0-2639 GCA_049969155.1 Chloroflexia bacterium
CGAACCGCTCCCGCCAGTTCACAAGAAGGGGGAATCGTCAAAGGACTACGCAGAGCGGCGACGGAGGGAGGCAGCACTGCCGTACGAGGCTGAGGCCCTGGACGAGGCCCGCAAACAGCTCAACAAAATAGCGCAACATCACGGCGGCTCGCTTTCGCCGGAAACTTTAGCGAAGTTGCCGGTCTCCCTCCCCATGGAGGGACCTGTGCTCAGGCGTTTCGACCTCGATGACCTGTTCGAGACGGATCCTGATCTCAGCGGCGGCCATTTCGACGTGGCGCGCTTCATTCGAGCCGCCGACCGGGACGTGGACGCGTATGTCCTATGGCGACGGATCGAAGACGGACTGCGCTCCGAGGAGCAGGTACCCCTACATCCTGACGAGCTGTGCCCCGTGCCGTTTTACGAGGCTCAGGAGGCCTTCAGGGACCGCGACGTCTGGATTCTGACGCTGGCCACCGGGCGAAGGCGCGGGGCGGCCTGGCGCCGGGCCCGAGGCCAGGACATCCGCGCCGGCGACACCGTCATGGTCGACGTCAAGGCAGGAGGGTATGGCGAGGAAGCGGGGTGGACGGGCAACCGAGATGAGGCGCCCGCTGTGATCGCCGATCGCTGGACGAAAGAAGACGGAACTCTGGTTCGCGCGTGGGTGCGCGTTGAAGGCCATTCCGTATCGCTGGTCGAAGAGATCGACGATAAGGTCGTCGGGGTGCGTGGGCGGGGAGAAGACCCCCGGAGCTTCGGAAAGCAATGGATGGAGCTCGAACAACACCTGCGGAAAGCGGAGCAAGAGGCCAACAACCTGGCGACCGCTTTGGATCTACCTGGCGAACTCAAGAGCCAAGTGGCCGAAGCTAGCCGGTGGCACGACGTGGGTAAGGCCCTCGAACGGGAAGTCAACGGCGAGATCCGCCGGCCACTCCAGGAAATGTTGCGCGCCGCCGGAAGCCCGGAGAACGGCCACCCCAGGCCCGATCTCCTCTACGCCAAGTCGAACGGACGCGGTGGCCAGCCGGTGGGTTTCCGCCACGAAGTAGCATCGCTGCTCGCCTTCCTCCTGAGTGGCCAAGCCGACGACCTCGCGGCGTTCCTCATCCTGGCCCATCACGGGAAGGTGCGGCTCCTGCCGGAAGCGTGGAACGACGAGGATCCAGAGGACCTTTGCGGCGTCCGCCCAGGGGACCGCATCCCGGACATCGCCCTGCCTGCTGGATCGGCGGGGTCCCTGGTACTCGACCCGAAGATCCTCCTGCCTTCGCCCAGCGGCCCGGGCTGGCAGGGTCGCGTGCATCGGCTGCTGGAGCGGTACCGCCCGTTCCTGCTGGCGTACCTGGAAGGGCTGGTGCGGGTGGCGGATTGGAGGGCAAGCTGATGGCGGAGATCGTCTTCAACGGCGTCTCACCGCGGTCGCTGGGCGACCTCCTGAAGGGATACGGAATCATGGCCATCGTAGGCGAAGACTGTCCAGATGCGATCTTCTGGTGGGACGACGCGTTCCATCTCGTGGTGAAAAGGCCTTGCGACGAGGGGAGGGACGAGAAGGCCGCCAAGGAGCAGATCACGGAGCTGGCGCGAGAGCGATTGTTCGACTGGGCAAAGGTCGTAGTGCGGTTCAAGCCTCGACGGGGCGAGAAATGCGACCAGCCGCTGCCCTGTCCGTACCACGGCAATGCTGGTGCGAAAAAGGGGAAAGACAAATGCCAGGAGAGCTCGCTGCTGCTGAGGACGCGTCGCTTCCACGATGAATTGGACCCGGATCTGGCCGCCCTCGCGCGTGCAGTGGCTGTGCCCTTGACGGAGCGCTCGTCGGTCAGGGCATCGCGTGGGTGGCAGGACGAGACGAACGCAAGCCCGCTGTTTCCAGCCCATGGCCAGGAGGGCAGCGGCGACTACTTCTCGCAGATCGAGAAGGCCGTCGAGGCAGCCAAGAAAGCCCCCAGTGATATTTCTTGGTCGCTCTTCGGCGAGGGACCTCGGGTGCTCAGCGAGGTACTCGACAGCGGTTACCTCTTCTTCCCGGAGCCGATGAAGCGATATGCGACCGGAGTTGCCAGGTGGGAACGCGAGAAGGACGCGCCCCGGAGCCCGTGGGATTTCTTGCTCGCCGTCCGCGGAGCGCTTGTTCTGCGTGGAAGCCTTCGTCGCCTGCGCTGGGGAAGGCGTACGTATCCGGCCTTTCCGTTCGTGTTCGAGGGCCAGACGGTCGAGCTTGGCGGCGGCAAGTACTTCCGCAACGTCGAAATCCACCTCCCGACATGGCGCAGTGATCGGCCACGAACGCTCGCCGAGTTCGAGATGCAGGTACGGCAGTTCCAAGCCCGGCTTTCTTGGCGCGGATTCGCCGCCACCGCCGCGGAGTTCCGAGCCGCAGTGGTCGGTCGCGGAGTTGGGGCAGCGTTCGATACGTTCCACCGCTTCGTGCTCGAGAGGCGCCGGCCCGGGCAGCGGCAGCCCATGCGTCAGGGTATTCACCGGGGATCCACCCGGCTAGGCGGTAAGGAGGAGGCTAGCGGTAGGCTGAGACTCATGCTCGCTCCCCTTGCGGAGACCGGTTGGTTCGACCAGTTCACCACGGATCGTCTGCGTGCGGAACGGGCTCGGGCAGAGGAAGCGATTCACCGGGCGGTGGACGAGCCAGG
>JBMFPK010000353.1:0-2639 GCA_049969155.1 Chloroflexia bacterium
CGGGCCACACTCTGTTCCAGGAAGATGTGCGGCCCTACGGAGAAGGCGCGTCGTCCGATGCTGCGCGCCAGCCGATCTACCGCCGTGCCCGTGTGTACGCGCACGTTGTCGGCCTCGCGGCCAAATGCTTCCTCGCCCAAGGAGCGGGCCAGCGGGTCGAGCGGCCGCCCGCCAGCGGTCTGCTCCACGATGTTTGGCACGAGCGACGACACCACTTCGGCCGGCTTTTCCCGCCGTTCTTCTTCCTCGACGCTCCGCGCTTCAGGAAGCGCCCGGAAGCCCTCCCCCAGGGATGTCGGTGAGGCAGCCGTCCGTCGCCTGCGGAAGCCCCGGACGCTGCCCGTCCGAGCGTGGACGATCTCCGCCGCTCGCGCGCGCTGGCGGGGCTGCGGCGATTTCAGGAGCGCCCGCAGCAATGTCTCCCCGATCGGCTCGCTAGCCTGCTCGTGCGCGTTACGGCGTGTGCGCGCCGAAATGCGCTCGCCCGACCTGGCAGACATCTCCTCGACATCGTGCATGCGGATGCGCCTTCGCCCGCCCATGGTTACCTCCGTCCCCGCCGGATTTGTTCCGCGCGCGGCAGCGGCATGCTTCCGTAGAACATCGCCCACAAGTTCCTGCGGTTCTGGAAGACCCATTGCTGGATCTGGGCCCGGTCCAGACGGCGCCAGAACCACCAGCCGGTGGTTGGCATCTCCGTGGCACGTCCCTCTTCAGGGCGCGCGCCGGCGGAAATCACCTTGCGGCGGGAAAGGAGGAAGCGTTCCACCTCGGGGGGTACCGGGAACGGCACCCCCTCGGGGCTGCTTGCCTGCATAACGTCGAACATAAAGTAGAAAAGTGGCCACCCTCCCGGCTCGTTCGTCATATCGATGGGAAATCCTGTGGCGGCCGAGACGATGTTCAGCTGGTGCAAGTGCCGCCCAAGGATGCGATCGAGGCTGGAGGTGATGACCTGTACCGCAGGGACCAGATACAGGTTCGCGTAAAGACCGATATGGGGAGCGAGCCCGAGCAAGGTGGTACCGGCACTGAAAGCCCCGGCCAGCGTGTCCACCTGCCCGAGGGCAGTGCCGAGCTCCGTCGGGGGCGACTCCTGGGCCAGGCTGTAGAGCAGGTTGGCCGCTGCAAGCACGCGGTTGATCCGCCCCAGCCATCCGGTATATCGGGAGGCCTCCGGGATCGTCTCCCCCCGCGCGTCGGCGATGGCACCGGCGATGTCTCGAGCGAGTTGCTGCAGCCCGAGCCCGATGTCCAAAGCCATGCCCACAAAGTTCGAGACCTGCGCGATCGCGTTTTCGTCGTTCCGCAGGAACGCCGCACGCATCGCTTCGCCTAGCTCGTCGCGGTGTTCTTCGAGCGAGGAAGCAACACACCATACCGCGCTCTGGGCCGCCCGCAGCTCCTGGGTGATTTGGTCCTGCTTGTAGCGCTGGATGGCGGTGCGCAACCGTTGCAGCTCGTCCCACCAGAGCTGCGCCTTTGCCGCAGCTCCCTCGGAGATCTCCTCCGCCTCCCGCCCCCGCAGCATGGTCTGCCAGCCCTCGACACCGCTGATCCAGTCCATAGCCTCCCGGTAGGCCGTCTCCGAGGCCGGCACCTCCTCCAGCCGCTCCCTGAGATCCCCGGAAAGCACACGGGCGATCGCCAGGAGCTCCCCATAGGTTCCCGGAGCGTAGGGGCCCAGCCGGACAACCACCCGGTACAGACCATCGGCTGCCGCCGTCACCGCACTGTCCCCCTGCAAGTCCCGGGCGAACGCTTCCGCCTCGCGCTCCAGCGGGTCGTCCGGCCGGGAAACCTCCAGGTCGGCAAGCCGCCCAGCTTTTCCACCCTGCTGAAGCACGTGCACGAGCTCGTGGAAGAGAAGGCGTTGACCTTCCCATGTCTCCGGTCGGTACTCCCCTTCGCGGAAGAAGACGTCCCTCCCCACGGTGAAGGCACGGGCAGACACCTGCCGGTTCAGCCGCTCCGCCTCCGGGCCGGTATGGATGCGTACATCGTGCAGATCAGCCCCCAGCGAGCGCGACATCCTTGCGGCGAGCTCCGGTTCCAGCGGCCGGCCACGGCCTATCTCCTCTTCGAGGTCCTCCAGGAACGCCTTCGACAGTTGGTTCGGGGCCGGAAGATCGGAATAGCGTTGCAGAGGCAACGCGGGGGAAATCGGAGCGGGCGACGAGGGACCGAAGCCGAGCCCCGGGGGAAGGAGCGCTCCCAGATCAAGGTGGAACCCCACCAACCAGTTGTCACCGCCCAGGTTCAACTGCACCCGGAATCCCGGAACCCCGGGAACCGGAAGTGTTCGCCCCGCGAGCTGTTGCAGGGCTAACGCACGACTTTCAGACTGTGAAAGCATACCCGCGAGGGCACCCCCCGCAACGACAGTAGCCGTTCCTAGCACCACAGCGCGTTCCCCCGCGCTGAGCCCTCGCCAGTCCCTCTGCACCCGTTCGAGCGCGAGGTCGCGCAGCCGGTTGAGCGCTGCTGCCATGGCGGGGACCGCCATCAGCGCGCGCAGGAGATCCCCGGCCGTAGCCGCCCGCGCTTCCCCTGACCCGGGGCCGGCAGGTACCACCGCAGCCGGTGGCACCGCCTCCTCAGGCACGGGAGCTACACTGGCGGGTGCAGGAGCCGCGGGG
>JBMFPK010000354.1:0-2635 GCA_049969155.1 Chloroflexia bacterium
GTCCGAGCGACTGTAGAGGGCCTCGGGGTGGTCGCTGAAGCGCAGGAGGTCGCGCTCTCGGTGGATCTCCCGCAGGACCTTCCTCTCGTGCAGGCGGACCCCGACCGGCTCGGGCAGGTCCTGCGGAACCTGCTCGTCAACGCTCTGCACCATACCCCGTCAGGGGGCTCTGTCACGGTCCGTGTGAGGGAGACGCCGGAAGGGGTACAGTTCTCGGTTGCGGATACCGGACGGGGAATTGCACCGGAGGAGCTGCCCCACGTGTTCGAGCGGTTCTGGAGGGGCGACCGGTCCCGTGCGCGTACGTCTCCCTGGAGCGAGGGGACCGGCCTTGGGCTCTCGATTGCCCAGAGCCTGGTGGCCGCTCACGGGGGCCGTATATGGGTGGAAAGCGAAGTGGGGAAGGGGAGCGTGTTCCACTTCACGCTGCCCCGCGCGAAGGGTACGCCCCCCGGGTCGTAGAGGCCGGCCGATTGTCCAGAGGCTATGGAGCGGCTTCCGTCGTACCCGACGGAAGGGGCCTGTGCCGCTGGAGGCGCGCCCGAAGCGGCTGTACTGCCGCGACCATCCCACCGGGGAGGAAACGCATCACGACAATCAGGATGACGGCAAAGATCAGCATGCTCATAGCGACGAGGCGCCCACGCAGGAACTCGGAAAGTACCATCACGAGGAAGGTCCCTACGACCGGTCCCGGAATGGTCCCCATTCCCCCGATGATCACCATGAGGATGACCTTCCCCATCTCGCCGAGGGAGCCCACGTTCGGGTCCACCACTCCCACAACGTAGCCGTAGTATGCACCGCCGATACCGGCCCAGAAGCCGCAGACGGTGAAGCAAAAGACCTTCCAGAATACCGTATCGACCCCCAGCACCTCGCTGGCCAGTTCGTCATCGCGGATGGAGCGTAGGTAGAGGCCGATGCGGGAGCGAGAAAGCAGGACCATAAAGGCAAGCACACCGATCGCGAGCAGGAGCCCCAGGTAATAGTAGGGCGTCTTGCCCCAGGCCGAGGGGAACAGCCCGGGCACCATCAGGCCCATGGTGCCCCCGGTCAGGCGGTACTCCACGCGCAGTACACCGGTTGCGATCTCGGCAAAGGCCCAGGTGACCAGGCAGAGGTAGAAGCCCCGGAGGCGCAGGCTGATCACCCCGAGGAGCAGGCTGGCCAGGCCGGCAACGATCCCCGCGGCGAGGAGGGCCACCAGGTGGGGTAGCCCGGCGTGGAGCATGATGAGGGCACAGGAGTAACCGCCGATCGCAGCGAGCGCGGTATGCGCGAAGGAGAAAAGGCCCGTATAGCCCATCATGAGGTTCCAGCTGCTTGTCAGCACGACGTAGTAGAACGCCAGGCTGAGCACCTGGAGCCAATGAGGGGAGCGCAGGAAGAGGGGCAGAAGCGCTCCTACGATCCCAAAGCCGGCGATGGCCAGCCCACTTCGCAGTCTCATCGTTGCCCCCTCGGTACGCCCCTAGGAAGCCTGTCCGAACAGTCCCCGCGGGCGGAAGATCAGGAAGAGCATCAGCAGGGCAAAGCCGTACACGTCCTTGTAGGCCGAGTTCAGGTAGACCGAACCGAGTGTTTCGGCGACGCCCAGCAGGACACCTCCGAGCAGGCTCCCGGGGATCGATCCCAATCCGCCAATGGCGATGATCTCGTACCCCTTGACGAGCGGAGCACTGCCGACCGTCGGGAAGATGAGCGTGATGGGGGCCAGAATTGCGCCCGCGCCGGCAGCCAGCGCCGTGGAGAGCGCAAAGACGAGGGCCCCTTGACGTTCAATGCGCACGCCGGTGATGCTGGCTCCGGGGAGGCATTGCGCGATCGCTCGCCAGGCACGCCCGGTTTTCGTGCGCGCGATGAAAAGGGTCACCACGGCGATCAGTGCCGTGGAAAAGAGCATAGCCACAAGGAGATTGCCCGGAATGGTTACCGGTCCGATCCGGACGTTGCCGGGCAAGAGGTCCGGGATCTTCTGATAGAACGGGCCGAACACCAGGATAGCGAGTTTCTGCAAGAGGATGCTCAGCGCGAAAGTGATGATCAGGCTGTACTCCATCGGGTTGTCGATGCGGCCGGTCAGTGCGGGGCGCAGAAGCACCTGCTCCACGGCCCAGCCGATCCCGAACACAGTCAGCATCCCGAGGGGCAGGGCCAGGTAGAATGGCAGGCCAAGGTTCTGCATGAGGGAAAAGACCGTATAGGCCCCGACCATGTAGAACTCGCCCTGGGCAAAGTTGATGATGCGCATCACGCCGAAAATCAGCGTGAGTCCGAGGCCCATCAGCGCGTACACGGTCCCGATGGCGATGCCGCGGGCCAGGATCTCGAGGAAGAGGTGAAAGGGGCTCATATCAGCCCGTCCTTTCGGACGCCTGCCGTCCCGCCGACGACGACGGGACGGCAGGCGTGTCTCCAAGGCCCGTTACGGCCAGACGACTTCGGCCTGATCCTGCATCTGGCCTACCTGGGTGGGGCGCATGATGAAGATCTGCTGCCCCAGCCACTGGTTCCAGACCGGGTCTCCTGGGGTGTCGTGTGACTCGAACTTGATCGTACCGGTCGTCCCCTCGAATTCTATGGTCTTGAGCACCTGAGCGATCTTGACGGGATCGGCGGCGCCGGCCTTCTT
>JBMFPK010000355.1:0-2628 GCA_049969155.1 Chloroflexia bacterium
GTAGGGGGGGTCTTCCATATTGTTGCTGGGGAGGTAGCTCAGGAGCGTGCGCACCTGGGCGAAGAGCTCCTCCTCGTCCTCGGCGGCGAAGTGGGCCACCCCGCTCTTGCTGTTGCAGGCCATCGCGCCGCCGAGCTCCTCGGGCGTCACTTCCTCCCCGGTGACCGCCTTGATCACCTCGGGGCCGGTGATGAACATGTAGCTGGTCCCTTTCACCATGAAGGTGAAATCGGTGATCGCCGGGGAATAGACCGCCCCCCCCGCGCAGGGGCCGGCGATGACCGAGATCTGCGGGATGACCCCCGAGGCGATGACGTTGCGATAGAAGATGTTGCCATAGCCGTCGAGCGAGACGACCCCCTCCTGGATGCGGGCACCGCCCGAGTCATTGATGCCGATCAGAGGCACGCCCATCCGCATCGCCAGATCCATCACCTTGCAGATCTTTTCCGCAGCGACCTCGCTCAGAGTGCCTCCGATCGCCGCAAAGTTCTGGGAAAAGACGCAGACGCGCCGGCCGTCCACAGTCCCCCAGCCGGTGACCACGCTATCCCCCAACGGGCGGCGTTTCTGCATGTCGAAGTCGTGGCAGCGGTGGACGACGAAGGGGTCGGTTTCGACGAAAGACCCCGGGTCGAGTAGCCGCTGGAGCCGCTCCCGTGCGGTCAGTTTCCCCCGCTGATGCTGGGCTTCGATGGCTTCCGGGGAATCGGTCGTGGCTTCCTGTCGGCGCTGGCGCAGTTCCTCGAGCCGTTCCGCGGTCGTCTTCATCTTGGGTTCCTCCACAACGGGCCGATGGGAGCCGGCCCTACTCGATCACCACCAGCGGAACACCGGGGTTCACGCTGTCGCCGGGGGCACAGTGGACGGCCGTGACGGTGCCGTCCCGCGGGGCCTTGAGCTCGCTTTCCATCTTCATAGCCTCGAGCACGAGCACGACCTGCCCGGCGCGTACGACGTCCCCCACCTTCACGTGGACGGCGATGACCTTGCTCGGCATCAGGGCAGAGAGGGCCCCTTCCACGGCTGTGGGGGGCGGGGCCTCGGGCCGCTTCTCCGCGACCGTCGGGCGCCCGCGCAGCAGCCCGATCGCCTGCACGGGGTAGGGAACCCCATCCACGATGGCCAGGAGTTGACCGTTTTCCCCGGGCTGGAGCTCCACGTCGTAGTAGATGCCGTCGATGGCAACGCGGAAGCGATTCCCCTCGGCCCGGACGACTTCCCAGTTGAGGGGAAAACCTTCCACGGTCATCCGGTCGCTGTCCAAGGTGATGGCGTAGGTGCGGTCCTTGACCTTGAGGCGGAAATCCTTCACGGGGCACCCTCCTCGGTCATCCGGCGCGGAAAGAGCGCGCACGGGTCGCTTCCAGTCGGCCAGCCCACTTCCACGGCTGGGCGACCGCCTGGGCGGGCGGAGCTGCGGCCTGCGGCGGTTCGTAGGCGAGCGCGGCGGCGATGGCGGCGATCACCTGCCCGGGGACGTCTGTAAAGGTGTGGCGCCAGCGGAGGAACTCGGGGGTGATCTGGGGAAAGAGGGCCATGGAGATCACGTCCTTTTCGGATGTGGCCAGGTCGCCCAACGCCTGACGGGCCTTTTCGAGCTCCGGTTGGAGCGAGTCCGCCGGCCGGCCGTCGATCGGCTTCTCGTTTCCGGCGATCTTCCGCTGCACTTCCGGGTCGATGGGGGCGGGAGGACGGCCGTAGTAGCCGAGCACGTACTGCCGCACCTCTTTGGGGACGACCTTGTACCGCTCCCCCATGAGCACGTTGAGCACCGCCTGGGTGCCCACGATCTGGCTAGAGGGGGTCACAAGCGGCGGGTAACCGAGGTCGGCGCGCACGCGCGGCACCTCCTCCAGCACCTCGTCGTAGCGGTCAAGGGCGTTCTGCTCGCGCAGCTGCGCGTCCAGGTTGGAGAGCATCCCCCCGGGGATCTGATAGGCGAGCACGCGCACATCGACCGTCCGGAGTTGGCCCTCGTATTTCTGGTATCGCTCGCGCACGCGGGCAAAGTATTCGGCGATCTCGGCCAGGAGCTCCAGGTCCAATCCGGGGTCCCAGGGGGTGCCCTGGAGACAGGCGACGAGGGATTCGGTGGGGGGCTGGGAAGTACTGAGAGCCAGGGAGGAGATGGCCGTGTCGACCACATCGGCCCCCGCCTCGATCGCCTTGAGGAGCGTGGCGGTCCCCATGCCGCTGGTGTAGTGGGTGTGCACCTGGATGGGCGTGTGGGGAAGCGTCTCTTTCAGGCGACGGACGAGCTCGTAGGCCGTGTAGGGAGCGAGCAGGCCGGCCATGTCCTTGATGCAGATCGAATCGGCTCCCATGTCGACCATCCGGCGGGCCATTTCCAGGTAGGAGGGGATGTCGTGGACGGGGCTGATCGTGTAGGAGATGGCTCCCTGCACGTGGCGGCCGACCTTTTTGACCGCCGCAAAGGCGGTTTCCATGTTGCGCAGGTCGTTCAGCGCGTCAAAGATGCGGAAGATGTCGATGCCGACCTCGGCGGCGTGGTAGACAAAACGCTCCACGACATCGTCCGCGTAGTGGCGGTATCCGACCACGTTCTGCCCTCGCAGGAGCATCTGGAAGGGGGTGTTCGGGATCACCTGTCGGAGCAGGCGCACC
>JBMFPK010000356.1:0-2601 GCA_049969155.1 Chloroflexia bacterium
GGGCCGACGGCCGAGCGGATCGCGGATGCGCTCTGCACCGGGGTGTGGACGCACGACTACCCGATCACGGTGGAGGAAGCGCACGCCCTCGGGCTGCCCGTGAGCGTCGATATGCCCAGGGAAGTCTACCGGCTGATGGCGCTCTATCCGCAGACGGCGCAGCGTCGCCCCTCCGTCGAGTACATCCCGATCCCGCGGGGGACCGATACCGGCCGGCCGCACTAGGGAGCGTGCAGCGGGCAACTGGACTTTCGCTGCGGTCTATTCAGTACGCTGTAGGGAAACGGGGACCGGAGCCCGGGGGATCCGGGTGGCGGGGAGGGGACTTTCCGATGTTGAGCGGTGTCTCCTAGGATGGTGCGAAGCACGGGCCTTAAGGTGCGGCGCGTTTGCTGGCGCAGGCAGGCTCCCTCCCATGCGCCCGACTACAAGGCAAGGCTCCGGGGTCGGTACTGGATCGCCTCGGCCAGGTGGGCGACCTGGATCTGCTCGCTCCCGGCCAGGTCGGCGATCGTGCGGGCGACCTTGAGGATGCGGTGATAGCCGCGGGCAGAAAGGCTCAGCTGGCGCATCGCGGCGCGAAGGAGCGAGTGGCCGGCCTCGTCGAGAGTGCAGAAGCGGTGCACCTCGGCCGGCCCCATCTCGCCGTTTGTGAGGAAGGGGAATCCGGCAAACCGCTTCCGCTGCCGCTCCCGCGCCTCCTGCACCCGGGTGCGGATGACGGAGGACGGTTCGCCGCGGCGGTGATCGGAGAGCTTCTCGTACTCCACACGCGGGACCTCGATGTGGATGTCGATCCGGTCCAGGAGGGGCCCGCTCAGGCGCTGCCGGTAGCGGGCCACCATTCCTGGGGTGCAGGTGCATTCGCGGAGGGAATCGCCATAGAACCCGCAGGGGCAGGGGTTCATGGCGCCGAGAAGGATGAAATTGGCGGGAAAGGTCAATGTACCGGAGGCGCGGGAGATCGTCACCACCTTGTCCTCGAGCGGCTGGCGCAAGACCTCGAGGACGCGTGCCCCGAATTCGGGCAGTTCGTCCAGGAAAAGCACGCCGCGGTGCGCCAGGCTGATCTCCCCGGGGCGGGGCCAGTGTCCTCCGCCCACCAGGCCCGCATGGGAGATCGTGTGGTGGGGCGCGCGGAACGGCCGATGGACGATCAAGGGAGTGGCCGGAGGTAGGAGACCGCTCACCGAGTAGATCTTGGTCACCTCCAGCGCCTCCTCGATGCTCATCGGGGGCAGGATCGAGGGCACGGCGCGGGAGAGGAGCGTCTTTCCCGCGCCGGGCGGCCCCACCATGAGGACGTTATGCCCGCCGGCGGCGGCGACTTCCACCGCCCGCTTGGCGTGCTCTTGCCCCTTGATGTCCGCCATGTCTACCGGGTAGACCGGGTCCGGCACCGCGATTTCCGGCGCGTGGTAGGGCCGCAACGGCACCGTTCCGTTCAGATGCTCGACCAGAGCTGCCAGACTCGGGACCGGAAAGACCTCGACCCCATCCACCAGAGCCGCTTCCGGGGCGTCTTCCTGCGGGACGTAGACCCTCTTCAGACCGTGCTGTCGCGCGACGGACACCATGGGGAGGATCCCGTTCGTGTGGCGAACGGTTCCGTCCAGGGAAAGTTCCCCGACCACCAGGGCATCTTTCAGATCCTGCCGGAGCTGGCCGCTGGCGATCAGGACACCCAGCGCCATGGGGAGGTCATAGGCCGGCCCCTCCTTACGCAGGTCGGCAGGGGCCAGGTTGACGGTCACCTTCTTGTTGGAGGGAAACAGCCCGCCGCAGTTGCGGATCGCTGCGCGCACCCGCTCGCGGGCCTCCTGGACGGCAGGGTCGGGAAGGCCTACGACGCTGAAGGAAGGCGTCCCGTTGGACACGTCTACCTCGACCTGGACGATAGCTCCCTCCAGCCCCACAAGCGCGCACGAGGTTACCTTCGACAGCATCACACACCTCCTTCTGCCGAGATTATAGCATATCCTGCCGCACTCTGCAATAGATAGGAGATGGTGGGTGAGACTCCGGCACCGTAACCTACTCTGTGGCCTTGTATCGTGGCGTCCGTCCGGGCACTCGGGCGCCCAAGGGGCGGGGAGCCAGGGGCCTTCGGCCGGGGCACTCCGCTCGCAGGAGATGTCTGCACAAGCGCGCCGCTTGGCCAGGACCGGCATTGTTACTGTCCGGGGTTCCACCGCCGCTCACACGCCTGGATCGGGCCATGGGATGTGCGGTTGCGTATCCATAGCTCCTGGCCCTTCGCTGCAGGATCCTTGCCCCTTGCCGGTGTAGTTCCTCGATCGGGGACGAGCCCGGAACTCTCCTTCCCCATAGTGGGACTTTTTGCGGACCTGGGCACGCCGCTGTTGCGGCCCGGAGGCAGATGCGCGGCGGCCAGGTGCTTGCACCGAGATGGTGACTCGTCCAAGGGTGGGAAGGGCTCACGCGGGTTTGGAGGCGTCCTGTTCCTCGGGCACAGGCTTGGTTCCGAGGTTGGTCCGGCTCCTTGGGGGACCTGTAGAGCCCCACGGCCGGCCGTTCTGGAGCACGTTCCGGTTCACCTGCCGATCCTCGCGCGCATCCCCCTGTTTCCGCCGCACCCCC
>JBMFPK010000357.1:0-2579 GCA_049969155.1 Chloroflexia bacterium
GCTACCTGGTTTCCGGCGGCCTGGCCTTTGCCGGCGCCGTGGCCTGGATCTACCACCTGGCAGGCCGGTTGCCGGCGCTCGCGCACGTCCGCACGCGCATCGCCGTCTGGCTTTCTCCGTGGACGAGCAGCGGGGCCTATCAGGTATTGCAGGGCCTCTATGCGCTGGCGCACGGTGGGATCCTGGGCAGCGGCCTTGGCCAGGGCAGGCCCGCGCTGGTCCCGGAAAGCCACACCGATTTCATTTTCGCGGCCATCGGCGAGGAGTGGGGGCTGCTGGGGACACTCGCCGTCCTGTTGCTGTTCGCGCTGTTCGTGGGGCGTGGTCTGGCGGTCTCGCTTCGCGCACCGGACGGATTCCGGCAACTGCTGGGCATCGGGCTGGTGCTGACGGTAGCCCTGCAGACGACGATCATCCTGGGCGGAAACCTGGCCCTGATCCCGCTCACCGGCATCCCGCTGCCGTTCATTAGTTATGGCGGGACGAGTCTGATCCTCCATGCGGTACTGGTGGCCCTGCTCCTGCGCATCTCCGCTTCGCAGACCGGCAGGGCTTGAGGAGGAACGGCGATGTCTCCGAAGGCTCGGGCCTATCTTGCCCTTCTTCTGGGCATCTCCATCATCCCCTGGGGGGCGATCCTGATCCGGTGGGCTCGGGAAGCGCCCGCGCTGGTGATCGCGGCCGGCCGGGTGACGATCGCGGCTCTCCTGTGCAGCCCGTTCGCCCTGGCCCGGGGCGTCCCGGCGGAGATCCGCGCCCTGGGGCGTCGACAGTGGCTGCTTGCGCTGGCAAGCGGCATCGCCCTGGCGTTGCACTTTGCCGCGTGGGTCTCCTCGGTGCAGATGACCACGATCGCCAGTTCCACGGTGCTCGTTTCCACCTACCCGTTCTTCGTGGGGCTCTTCCAGCACTTTTTCCTGCGCGAGCGCGTGTCCCGGCTCACCGCTGTGGGAATTGGGCTGGCCTTTCTGGGCAGTGTGCTGATCGGGTACGGCGATTTCGGTCTGAGCCAGGAGGCGCTCCTTGGAGATCTCCTCGCGTTAACCGGGGCGCTGATGGCTTCCGTCTATTTCGTGCTGGGCCGTGCGCTGCGCCAGCGCCTTTCGCTGCTCACCTACATCTGGCCGGTCTACAGCGTGGCTGCCCTGACCCTCATCGCCATTGGGGGGAGCGCGGGCCAATCGTTCTGGGGCTACAGCGCGCGCACCTATGGAATGCTCTTGCTGCTCGCGGTGGGGCCGCAGCTCCTCGGACATTCCTCGCTGAACTATGCCCTGGGCCAGCTTTCCGCGGTCTTTGTCACCGTGGCGGCGCTGGCCGAACCGATCGGGGCCGCGGTGCTCGCCTTCCTCCTGATGCACGAGGCGCCCGGGAGGCTTGCGCTCCTGGGGGCCCTGCTGATCCTCGCGGGAATCGTCCTGGCGGGCCGGGAAGAGCAGCGGACGGACCGAACGCCGGGACACCTCACGACGGGGGCTGCAGCCAAGGGAAGCTAGGCGACTCTTCTTCCGAAAGGGGACGAGAGAGCGTGCGAGGCACCCGTTACGAGACCTGCCCAAGAAAACTGGGACGCCGCTTCGAGCGGCGTCCCAGAGCGATCCCGCGGCTTCATGCGGATTCCCCACACCGTTCGAGGAGGCGTTCCCATTCCCGGTCGACGCGCGCCTGGACCTCGGCGATCACGTGCTCGAAGGCCGGGGTAAAGAGATGCCGGAAGCGGCCCTGCATGCGGAACCACTCCTCGACCGGCTTTTTCTCCTTCGGTTTGTAGTTCAGTTTCCAGACGCCGTTCTCGACCTCGTAGAGGGGCCAGATGCAGGTCTCCGTCGCCATGCGCGCGGTCTGGATGGTTTCCGAAGGCTCGTGCCGCCAGCCACGCGGGCAGGGGGAGATGACGTTGATGAAGGCCGGGCCGTCGGCTGCGGCCGCCTTACGGGCCTTTTCCATCAGGTCCTGCCATCGCCAGGGGTTCGCCTGGGCGACGTAGGGGATACCATGGGCGGCCATGATCTCGGTCAACGGCTTGGCCCACTGTGCCTTCCCCGGGATGACCGAGCCGGCGGGGGAAGTCGTCGTGTGCGCGCCGAGCGTGGTGGCGCTGGAGCGCTGGATGCCGGTGTTCATGTAGGCCTCGTTGTTCAGGCAGATGTAGACGATGCGGTGGCCGCGCTCGAAGGCACCGGAGATCCACTGCAAGCCGATGTCGTAGGTGGCCCCGTCGCCGCCGATGGCCAGGAACTTGATGTTGCGCGCGGGGATGCGCCCCTTGCGCACAAGCGCCTTGTACATCGATTCGATGCCGGCGGCTGTGGTGGCCGCGTTTTCGAAAGCGTTGTGGATCCAGGGAACGCGCCAGGCGGTCGTCGGGTACATAGACGTTGCGATCTCCAGGCAACCGGTGGCGGTGGCGATGACCACCGGATCCTCGATCGCGTGCAGGATCTGGCGCACGATGATCGATTCCGCGCAGCCGGCGCAGAGGCGGTGTCCGGGGGCCAGTTTCTCCTCGCGGCCGGCGATTTCCTTCAACCGGATGGCCATAGTTTCCTCCTATTCCTCGGACAGCCCGGCCCTATTCC
>JBMFPK010000358.1:0-2573 GCA_049969155.1 Chloroflexia bacterium
GGCCGCGGCCCAATCCGTGCGGGCGCGCTCGAGCGCGTGTTGGAAGCGACGGTTCAGCTCGAACTGAGGCATCGGCCTACAACCTGGGGTTGGTGTATTCGCCGCCGATCAGCTCGCGCGCGATGATCATCCGCATGACGTTCATGGCTCCTTCCGCACCGATGGAATAGGAGCGCACGCCGCGGATGCCCATCTCGATGGGGAATTCTTTGGAGTAGCCCGCGGCCCCGAACCAGTCGGCGACCTCGTTCATGGCCTGCCAGGCGTAGATGGGCGCGCGGAGTTTCGCCATAGCGGCCGCCTTGGCGACATCGAAGGCGGTGGCCGACTTGTCCTGCCACATCTTGTCCATCAGCCAGGCCGCCTTGTAGGTGAGCAGCTTGGCCTCTTCGATGTGGGTGGCATGCTCGGCAAGTGGGAACTGCACCCCTTCGAAGGCCGCGATCGGCCGGCCGAAAGCGTAGCGCTGCTTGATGTAGTCGATCCCCATCTCCAGCACGGCCTCCGCCGCACCCACGCAGGTTGCGCCGATTAGCACGCGGGCGGCGGAAAAGCCTTCCATCGCATAGTAGAAGCCGCGCCCTTCTTCGCCGATGCGGTTCTTGTCGGGAAGGTAGACGTCCTCCAGCGTGAAGCCGCCGGTCGAGATCCCCGCCCGGCCCATATCCTCGATCAGCGTCGTGGAGATGCCCGGGGTGTCCTTCAGCGGCACGGCAAAGAAGGTGAAGCCACGGTGTCCCGCCTTCGGGTCCGTGCGGCAGAGGGTCATATGGATGCCGCCCAGTCGCCTGGACTCGGCGACGCCGGAGATGTACATCTTCTCGCCGTTCAGCACCCAGCCGTCGCCCTTGCGCTCGGCCTTGGTGCGGGTGGCCCCCAGGATGTCGGAGCCTCCGGAGGGCTCGGTGGTGGCGATCCCCAGGAACGCCTCTCCCTTGGTCACACGGGGAAGGATCTCCTGCTTCAGTTCGGGGCTGGCATAGTGGTCGAAGACGGAGCCCCAGGAAGCCATCACTAGGAAGAGCACCGGGATGGCCACGCTGATATCCGCCCGCCCGAGCTCCTCGGCAGCGATGGCCGCTTCCATCCAGGAAGCACCCATCCCCCCGTACTCTTCGGAAACGGTACAGGCGAGCAGTCCCAGGTCCGCCATCCCCTTGATGACCTCGTCCGGGATCCGACCCTCCTCGTCCATCTTGCGCACGATCGGCTTGATGACGCTTTGGGCAAAATCCCGCACCGAGGCGCGCCACATCTCCTGTTCCTTGGTAAATCCAAAGTCCATGGTTTTCTCCTTTCTGGCCTGTCGGCGCCCCCATTCGGGGATAGTCCGGGGGCGCCTTTTCCCACGAAGCCGGCGCTAGCCCAGCAGGGCCAACCCTGCTTCGAGAGCCGCCAGGTTCTCCTGGGCCACCTCGGCCCTCTGGCCCAGGGTTACCGCCTCCCGCAGCGCTTCTACCGGGAGCAAACCGGTGTCCTTCACGAGAGCTGCCAGCGCCATCATCGCCTGGTCTTTCTTCCCAGCCTGCGCGAGGTCGAGCGGGATGACCTGTGCCCCTGTTTCCACCGGCAGAAGGTCGCTGCGGACGTACAACCGTGAACCCGGCCCCAGCCGCTGCACCGTTCGGCGTGAGACCTTGAGCCCCTCAGGAGCCAGGACAAGCATGACGTCCGGCGAGGGAATCCCGGTGTAGCGGATTTCCTCGGGGCTGAGGATCACCTCCGAGACCGAGTGACCCGTCTGCACGGTCACGGGGTAGTCGTCGCGCTGGGTCGCCCACAGGCCGGCCATCACACCGGCCCGGCCGAGCGTGGTCGCCGTGGAGCGGATTTTCTGCCCGGCCGCGCCCGCGATGACGATGTGCGTCTTGGCCTGCACACGGCTCTCGTACCGCGCGGGGAGCGGTTGTGCCGCCAGAAGGGACTGGCCGGCCTGCGCGGCCACCAGATCCCGGTAAGCACGGCTGTACTCGACGCGCTTCTCCCGATGGACGATCCCCCGGCTCAGGCCGCGTTCGGCCATCGCGCTCTCCAACCCCCGGCGCGTGAGCCGGTTGCTGGGGACGAAGTAGGCGGTGCACAGTTCCCAAATATCGAAGAAGGCAAATCCCTCGCCCGCAATCGCTTGTGCGATCCAGTCGGGAAGCTCCGCGTCGAAGGCGGTGGCCCGGACGACCATCGCGCCGCCGCTCGCAGCGACGATACCGCACAGGTCCAGCGGGTACTCCAGGTTGCCCAGACGGGTGGTCGCCGTCGTCGCGCCGTGCGGGGTGGTCACGGAATGCTGCCCGCCGGTCATGCCGAAGTTAAAGTTGTCCAGGAGGAGGACCGTGATGCCGATGTTCCGGCGCGCGGCGTTGATCAGGTGGTGGCCGCCGATGCCGGCCCCGCCGTCGCCCATGATGACGATCACCTTGAGGTCGGGGTTCGCGAGCTTGATGCCGCTGGCATACGTGACGGAGCGGCCGTGGAGCCCGTGGAAGGCGTTCGTGATAAAGTACTGGTCGGACAGGCCGGAACAGCCGATATCCGAGACGATCACGACCTTCCGCGGGTCGATCTGCAAGCGCACC
>JBMFPK010000359.1:0-2537 GCA_049969155.1 Chloroflexia bacterium
GTGGAAAGCGGGCCCACTGGTAGTGAAAAGGAGGGCGAGAGGACGGATGCCGCCGTTCAGGAGGTCCAGGAGAAGATGGGAAAGCCATCCCCCGAGGAAAGCGACGTACAGCGTGGCAAAGTCCGGAGTGCGCATCGTCCAGCCAGCGAGTCCTACCAACCCTCCCACCAGGAACAGTGCCTCCAACCCGTGACAGGGGCCTCGTTCCTGTCCCAGCCACGAGGCGCTGCTGAGCCAGGGGCCTCGATAGCCCCGGGCGCGCAGTTCGCGCGCGAGCCGGAAGAAGCCGTACTCGGCTTCGGGCACCGCGGCTCCGAGCGCTCCGGCGAGCAGGGCCTGTTCCCAACCCAGCGGAAGCCCCACAACGAGGGCGAGTCCCGCACCGGCCGCTCCGCCTGCGGTCAGATGCGTCAATGCTTTCATCGCACGCCTCCGAAGCCCGGTGTTGCCCATTGTCGCAAGAGCAAGCCAGTCCGTAGTAGCCAGGCGCCGTCACAGCAGGCCGCTCCCCTTAGCCAGCCGTTCGAGCCCGACCAGGGGATCCGCCTGGAGGGGGTGGAAGCCTTGGCGGGCCAATTCCGTGGCCACCGCCTCCAGGACTGCTCGATCCTCCCCGCCCAGCAGGATCGTCGCTTCCGTCAGGTGGGGGAGGATGGGAGCGAGGAGGCCGGCGGCATCCAGGACGGCTCGCCTGTGGTAGCCGGGCACCTCGATGGGGAGCAGCGCCCGCTGCTCCTGCCGGTAGACGTGGGCGATTGTGCGGCGGTAGAGCGGTTCCAGCCCTCCGAGATGCTGCTGCGGGCATCCGGTCGCCTCGAGGTCGAACGGGGCAACCTCCCAGGACCAGGCACCCAGATAGAGGGCGATCCCGCGAGGTGCGTCGCCGGCCGCGCGGACCGCGATGGAAGGAGGAAGAACGTAGGCGCAGGGAAAGGACTCGGGGATCGGGCCGGCCTCATCCAGGGCTGGGATCGCGACCACGGTTGGCCGGCCCCCGGCAATGCGCTCGAGAAGTGCCCACCACGCGGCCCATCCATCCGCATCCCAGCGGGCAACCCGGCGGGTGCGTGCTCCCGCGAGCGCGAGCGCCTCCTCTCCCACCGCGCCTTCTGTGAATGCGGCGGGCAGGGAACCTCCCCCGCTTTCCGTGCGCCAGTGGAGCGTGAGCAGTCCGTGGGCGAGACACCAACAGTCCGTCATCCTCTCATCCTCCCTCGCTCAGGCGCAGCACGCGCTGTGGGGGGATGGGCAGGTCGAAGAGCCCGTAGAAGCGGACGAGTGCCTGGTAGGAGAGCGTCACGGTGATCGGCTCGAGGTAAGGGGCAAGCGGAGGAACGATCTCCAGTTCTGCCCGGGCAGGGTCCAGGCGGTGGAGAGAGAGGATCTCCGCGGCGCGGGCGCGTACCTCCTCGGTATCACCGCCGTGCGCTGCGGCCAGACTGGCGATTTCTTCTGCCGCGGCGCGCGTCTGGCGGGTGAGGTAGTAGGCGTGGAGCGCCTGGACGGCGCCGATGGCCAGGAGCAGGGTGACACCGATGACAACAGCGAATTCCACCAGAGCCTGACCCTTGTGGCGCATCACTTCACCTCCGTTTCCGAAAGCACGGTCAGCGTGAGGTCGAACCACCAGACGCGCACTGAGATGTGGGCCCGCGCCGAGACGGTGGGGTGAACGTGGGGCCGATCCGGGGCAAAGGGGCTGTGCCACGGTCGGTCGGGCGAGCCGTAGCCGAGGGCGACCTCCGTCCGGGCGGCGATGGCTTCGGGGGTATCCGCAAGCCCGGATGGGCGGAGGGCAAGCCCCCGGAGGAAGACGGTGCGCACCGTGTCGCTGACCGCGCTGCGCGCAAACGCCAGATCGGGCTCGCCGTAGGAGGCATACTCGACCTGGCGGGCGGCGGCGCGCGTGGCAACGTTCAGGGCGTAGAGCGCGTGCGCCCGTGCGTCGTGCAGCGCGGCCAGGCTGAGGGCAAAGAGGAAGAGGCCCAGGATTGCCGGGATCAGCAGGGCAAGAAGGACGAGAACCTGACCACGAGCACGGCGCTGCAGGTGCCTCTTCTCCTCCATCGCTTGCGCCTCCTCACCATTTCCAGGCGATGATCACCGCCGTGTTCAGGATGTCCCCGTCCCACCACGGCGCCATCCCGATCACCACCCCAGTGATCGGTTTCTGGTCAAAGTGGCGCTCAGCAAAATAGGAATACCAGAAGGTACTTGCGTCGCACATATCGAAGGAATCCCACCGGGACTGTACGTAAAGACCCTGATAAACAGGGGGAGCGTCCAGTACCAGACTTGCCTTATCCGGCACGGCATCTCCCCCGGCGGCCCAGAACTGCTGTCGCCAGGGGGTGTCCTCGAACCCCTCCGTGCCATACTGTCGGAAGTGATCGCGCCACGCCCGGGCATAGCTGTCCGCCAGTTCCTGCCACTCCCACAGGTATCCGACCGGTGGGAGGCCTCCTCTGGCCCGGTCACAGTTTACGCTCTGGTAGAGTTTTCGGCGCACGAGTTCCACGCGCTCCTCCACCGTGAAG
>JBMFPK010000360.1:0-2474 GCA_049969155.1 Chloroflexia bacterium
TGTGGGGAGGCGGCTTCGACTCGGAGAAGGGCTTTCGGGCCGCGTCGCCCAGGCACGACAGCCGCTCTTTGTCGACGACTACCGCACTTACCCGGGTCGTTCGGACCAGTACGCTGGGGCCGACTTTCGGGCCGTCGCCGGTGTGCCGCTCCTTTACGGAGACGAAGTGCTGGGCGTGCTGACCGTGCTCCACGGTGCAGAAGGGCGCACCTTCCGGGAGGCCGATGTCACCCTGCTCCAGTCCCTGGCGAACCAGGCGGCGGTGGCGATCGCCAACGCGCGCCTCTTCGAGGAAACACGGCGCTGGTCGGAACAGCTGGCGGCACTGCAGGAACTGAGCCGCAACCTGGGCACGCGGCTGGAGCTGCGGGAGACCCTCGAGACGCTGATCCACGGTCTGGGACGATTGATTCCCCATCGCGGGGGCGAGGTGTGCATCTACGACCCGGAGCGCCAGTGCCTCGTGGCGATGGCAACGCTGGGCGAGGTTGCGCGCGTGGCCTCGGCCGAGAGCTATTCCCTCACCGAAGGGTATACGGGCTGGATCGCCAGGAACCGGAAACCGCTTCTGATCTCCGATTGCGTCACCTTCACCGAGGCGCGACCGAAGCGCGAGGAGGTCTTGAGCAGCGGCGGCCTGCGCTCCTTCCTGGGGGCGCCGATGTTGCTCGGCGAGCGCCTGATCGGGACGATCGAGCTGATCAGCGACCAGCCCGGTGCCTTCACCGACGAGCACCTGCGGTTGCTCACCCTGGTCGCGGGCGAAGCAGCCAGCGCGATCGACAACGCCCGGCTGTACGAACTGACCGAGCGCCGTCTGCGGAAACGCATCGAGCAGCTCGTGGCGCTGCGGCGTGTCGGCCAGGAGATGAACAGCACGCTGGAGCTCGAACATAACTTGCAGGTGCTCATCGAGGAAGCGGTGCGCGCCACATCGGCGACCCACGGCCACGTCGCGATGTACGACCCCGCGGTGGGTGCCTACCGCGTGGGTTCGGCGTACATGGGGTACACCTCCGATGAGGCGCGTCTGCTGCGCCAGCTGCGGCTCGGCCGTGGCCGCAGCGTGGTCGACGATGTGCTGCGGTCGGGGCAGCCGGAGATGGTGCGCGATGCCTCTTTGGATCCGCGGCCCATCTGCGTCAAGCGGGAAACGCGTGCTGGACTCTTCGTGCCCATCCTGTACGAAGGGCGGGTCGTGGGCGTGATCGACCTCTTGAGCACGGAGGAGCGCGCCTTCGACGAGGAGGACCTGCAGTTTGCGCAGACGATGGCAACACAGGCCTCGCTGGCGGTGGGAAATGCCCGCCGCTACGAAGAGCTCGTGCAGGAGCGGGAGCAACTGGGGCAGCGCGCGAGCCAGCTGCACGAGATCCTCGAACTTGGCAACACGCTTCGCGCCGACCAGGAGCTGCCGGACCTCCTCGGCCAGGTGGCATACGGCGTCGTGGGGAGTGTGGGGTTCGGGGTGGTGCTATTTCAACTGGCCTCGGAAACCGATCCGAGCTATCTGGAGCGCGTGGCCAGTGCGGGCATCCCGCTGGAGGACTTTCAGCGGCTGCGCGAGGTGCGCCCCGCTCGCGCCGCCTTTGAAGCCCTGTTCCGCGACGAGTTTCGCATCAGCCGGTCCTACCTGGTGCCCCACGAAGTTGGCCTGGCGGCAAAGCAGGAGCTGACGTACCTGTTCCCGGTGGAGCAGGAGGACACGCAGGACGAGGAGATGTGGCGTCCGGGAGATCTCCTCCTCGTGCCCCTGTACTCAGGTACGGGGGAGTTCCTTGGCGTCATGTCCGTGGATAACCCGTTCGACCGCCGTCGTCCGTCCCGGCGGACGATAGAGGTCCTGGAAATCTTTGCCAATCAGGCTGCCGTGGCGGCCGAGAACGCGCGGCTGTTCCGGGAGAGGGAACGCCGGATTGCCGAACTGAACGCCCTGAACCGCATCGCTCAGGCTGCTGCTTCTACCCTCGACCCGGATGCCGTGCTGCGGGCGATCTACGACCGGCTGGCCGAAGCGCGCGTCCTCGATGTGGAAGGGTTCTTCATCACGATCCACGATCCTGCTCGGGAGCGCTTCCGGTACTACCCCCTCGTGGTGCAGGGCAGGCTGTGCGATGCCGAGGAGCGACCGGTGGAGGGGCTGGCAGCTCGCGTGCTGGAGAGCCGACAACCGCTGGTCGTGGAGAACCTGGCCTCCTGGCAGGGGCCGGCCGATATCTTCGTGGGGCAGGGAGAGGGAGCGCGCTCGCTCCTGGCGGTCCCGCTGTGGATCGGCGAGCAGGCCGTCGGCGTGATGGCGGCCGCGAGCAGCCGGCAGAGCGCATACGGCCCCCGCGAACGGCAGTTCCTGCTCACCGTGGCAAACCAGGTGGCGGTCGCGATCCAGAACGCCAGCCTCTTCCGCGAGCGCGAACAGCGTCTTGCCGAGCTCGCCATCCTGAACGAGATCGGCCGGGCCCTTTCCAGCGCGCTCG
>JBMFPK010000361.1:0-2461 GCA_049969155.1 Chloroflexia bacterium
ACCGGAGGAAGACGGCCCCGTAAAGCCCCTTGTGGCCCGAGATCACCGTGTTGCCGAGGGTACCGGGGCGGGCGCTGCCGCGGTGGTATCCGGCGGCATACTCGGCGACCTGCCACACGCCGTTCTCGATCGTCACCTCGACCACGGGGGTATCCAACTGGATGCGCGGGATCAGGAGCCGTGTCGGATTCTCCAAGCCGGGCGCGGGGGTCGGCGGGGGGATGTCGCGCGGCTGGAGCGCGATCGTGGTGCTGTAGGGTACGAAGGGGAGCGGTGCCGAGGTCAGATCTTCTGCGGGAGGGGCCAGGCGGCCCTGCCAGGCCCAGGTTGTCCCCTGAGCGCGGACGACAGAGGGGGCGGAGCGGTGCAGCAGGCGCCCGACGTATGTATCGTACAGGGTGAAGCCCAGCGCGATCACAAACAGGATCAGCGCGAGCACGATCAGGCCGTCGATAACGCTCGCCAGACCCTTCTTGAGCACCACAAGCGCCCTGGGGACAGGCCGACGTTGCCTTCGGGGCGGGAAAGGGTGCAGATGTGCGCTCGGCCGGTGCAACCATGGTTCCTCGGCTGTCGGGAAAGGCTCGATCGACAGGTCCGGTGGAGGGAGGACGGACGACGGGCGAGGCCTGCGGAGCGGGCGTCCTGGGGGCCGTTCCAATCCCCTAGGAGCGGGTGCCCGGCGATCGACAGGGGCCGGCTCCTCCGCCAGCGGCAGGGAGATGCGGCGCAGCCCGGCCAGGGCTTGCGACCGCCTGCGCTGCAACAGCAGCCGTTCCAGCTCGCCCAGCGACAGCGAATGCGCCCCGTCCATCGGGCTATCCGAGCGCCCTGTTCCACTCATCCCGACCTACGTCTCCAAGTAGTCGCGCAGCTTCTTGCTCCTTGTGGGATGGCGGAGTTTCCGCAGCGCCTTGACCTCGATCTGCCGGATGCGCTCGCGCGTGACGCCAAAGGCTTGTCCGACCTCTTCGAGCGTATGGCTATGCCCGTCCTCCAGCCCGAAGCGCATGGCCAGCACCTCGCGTTCCCGTTCGCTGAGCGAATCCAGCACCTGGCGCAACTGTTCACGGAGCAAGCTCCGGGAAGCTTCGTCGGCTGGCTCACGGATCTTGTGGTCCTCGATGAAATCTCCCAGATGGCTGTCCTCTTCCTGTCCGACCGGCATCTCCAGCGAGACCGGCTCCATCGACGTCTTGAGCACCGAGAGCACCTTATCCAACGGGAGGCCGATCTCCTCCGCCAGTTCCTGCGGGGTTGGATCGCGGCCCAGTTCCTGCTGCAACCGACGGGAGGCGCGCGAGAGCCGGTTGATCATCTCCACCATGTGCACGGGGATGCGGATCGTGCGGGCCTGATCGGCGAGGGCACGGGTAATCGCCTGCCGGATCCACCAGGTGGCGTAGGTGCTGAACTTGTACCCCTTCGTGTGGTCGAACTTTTCCACGGCGCGCAGCAGCCCCACGTTCCCTTCCTGGATCAGGTCCAGCAGGGACATCCCGCGGCCGATGTACCGCTTGGCCACGCTAACAACCAGGCGGAGGTTAGCTTCCGTGAGCCGGCGGCGGGCGTCCTCGCCCCGCTGGACCAGCGTCTCCAGTTCCTCCCGGCTCAGCAGGCGATCTCCGCCCAGTTTGCGCATCGCGCGTTCCCCCAGCCGGACCAGCGCTTCCCGGTTCTTGCGGTCTCCGGGGGACATCTTGGCGTCTGGCGGAGCCAGGTCGTCCGCCTGAAGCGCTTCGCGCGCCTCCATACCCAAGAGGGCCTCGCTGGCCAGGTTGGCCCGGGCGATGTCGCGGGCCAACTCGGTCTCCTCTTCCGGGGTGAGGAGCGGCACGCGTCCGATCTCCTGGAGGTACAGCCGCACCGGGTCGTCGACCCCGATCCGCTCCGGTTCGGCGGGAACACGCCGTGCCGGGGCGGCCGGCACGGCCTCCACCGCAGGGGGCTCGTCGACCACCTCGATCCCGGCCTCGAACAGCTCCGCGTAGATTTCGTCGAGCTGTCCGAGCTCTTCCTCCGGCCGCGGCACGGCCTTGAGGATCTCGTCGGTCGTCACATAGCCCCGCGAGCGTCCAAGCTCGAGGAGCTGCTGCACGCGCGAGGAAGCACGGGTGGGCACCGTCGGGCTGCTCTCCTCGAGCTGCTCCAGTTCTTCCGGGCTGGGCTCTTGCTCCGAATTCGAGACTGCCATCGCACCCCTCAAGCTCGGGACATCGGGACCGCATCCGCCTCGTCGCCCAGGTGGCGCCGCAGGTCGGGCCAGATCCGGCTCGGCGGTGCGATCTGCATCCCTTGCAGGCGCTGGCTCAGCTCCGACTTGAGCCGGAGCATCTCCCAGGCCAGCTCGCGGTTGCCGTCCGCTTCCGCCTGGGCCAGCATATAGGAGCATTCGCGCAACTGTCGTTCCAGGGCCTGGTATTCCAGCCGCTGCAGGCACTGTTTCAGCGCTTCGGGCGCT
>JBMFPK010000362.1:0-2448 GCA_049969155.1 Chloroflexia bacterium
GTCCTTGATGAGGGCCGCCCCTCGGCTCGTAATCAGGTTGCTGAGCGTCTTGGCTGCCGGTCCGCTGCCTTGGGCATCGACGAGGAGCACGGAAAGCCCCCCGTGTGGTCTCTCCACCAGTTCTACGGTGTCCCCGCTCTCGCGGCTGGCAAACTTGTGCGTCTTGGCAACGGCGATCTGGATCTCCAACACGGGAATCTCCCGATCCCTGACCTAGAACGGCAGCCGGCGGATGATCGTCTGCTCGCGGGCAGGACCGACGGAGACGATGGCAATCGGTGCGCCGGCGACTTCCTCGATGCGGTGCAGGAATGCCTGTGCCTGGGGAGGCAGGTCCTCGAAGGCCCGCACCTGTCGGGTGGAGCACATCCACCCGGGCAGTTCTTCGTAGACCGGGGTGATCGCTTCCCACAGAAGGAGGCTTGCGGGGACCTGTTGGGTGACGGTTTCGTTCAGGCGATAGCCGGTGCAAAGCCGGATCACTGGCTCCTCATCCAGGACGTCGAGCTTGGTGATCGCCAGCGCATCCACCCCGTTCAGCTCGGTCACGTAACGGGCGATGACGCCGTCGAACCAACCGCAGCGACGTGGACGGCCGGTCGTGGTGCCGTATTCGTGGCCACGCTCCCGCAGGCGGGCTGCGGCCTCGGGCTCGGCCTCCGTGGGGAAAGGACCGGCACCCACGCGCGTGCAGTACGCCTTATGCACGGCCACTACGTGCTGGATCGCTCTGGGCGGCAAACCGACCCCCAGCGCTGCGCCGGCGGCCGACGGGGAGGAAGAGGTGACATAGGGGTACGTGCCAAAGTCGAGATCCAGCATGACGCCCTGCGCCCCTTCCAAGAGGATATGCTTCCCCTGCTCGTAGGCCTGGCGGATCATCCGGCCCGTATCGGCAATGTGCGGAGCGAGCTGCCGACCGTAATCCAGGTATTCCAGGTAGATCTCTTGGAGGGAATAGGGTTCCTGGCCGTAGATCTCTGTGAGCAGGCGGTTTCGCGCATTCACGAGGTAGGTGAGGCGCGCCAAGAGCACTTCCTCGTCGAGGAGGTCGGCCATACGCACGCCGATGCGGGCCGCCTTGTCCGCATAGGCGGGCCCGATGCCGCGGTGCGTCGTGCCGATGGAACCCGCCCCACGTCGTTCTTCCTCAAGCCGGTCGAGGAGCGGGTGGAACGGGAGGATCACGTGCGCGCCCTCACTGATGTAGAGGCGGTCCAGCGAGATACCATGAGCGCGTAGCTCGGCCATCTCCTCCAGCAGGCGCTTCGGATTCACCACGACGCCGTTGCCGATGATGCAGGTGGCCAAGGGGTTGAAGATGCCCGACGGAACGAGGTGCATCCGAAAGGAGCCCTTGGGGTTGACGACCGTGTGGCCGGCGTTATCGCCCCCCTGATACCGGGCGACGACCTGCGCGCGTGCGGTCAGGAGGTCCACGACCTTTCCTTTCCCTTCGTCTCCCCATTGTCCCCCAATGATCGCCACGACCGTCATCCTGCACCTCTGCTTTCCGCTCGCTCTCCATCTTCGGCACCGGCGTATCCCGGCGTCGGACAGAGTGTATTATACACGAAGGAAGAGACCCGTGCGAACAGGGGGGTGATGTCAGTGGAGCAGGCTTTCTACGGCGATCCGAATGTCTTCGAGGTCCGTGAAGGAGCGGTAGACGGAGGCGAAACGGATGTATGCGACCTGGTCAACGTCGCGCAGTTTCTCCATGACCAGTTCCCCGATGGTCTTGCTGGAAACCTCCTCGCTGGCCATGGAAAAGATCGCCGCTTCCACCTCGTCGACGATGCGCTGGATGGTCTCGGTGGGGATGGGACGTTTCGTGCATGCCAGGCGGATCCCGGTTTCCATCTTGCGACGATCGTAAGGCTCCCGGCGGCCGTCCTTCTTCACCACCACCAGGCTGATCGGTTCTACCCGTTCGAAGGTGGTAAAGCGTCGGCCGCACTGCACGCACTGACGGCGACGGCGGATCGAGTCGTTTTCCGCAATCTCACGGGTGTCGACCACGCGGGATTCGGTACCACGGCAGTAGGGGCACTTCATCGCCTTCGCTCCATTTCGTGGAGAGCTTCAGAGGCACGGGTTTGCCTTTGCATTATATCTCCAACCCCACCTTTCTGCAACTTGCGTGCTGCCGTTTGTGCAAGGGAACGCGTCGCGTGGTAAAATGGGCGCGAGCCGGAGCGTTGGGTGCAGGCGGTCGATCTCGGAACGAGGGGGCATGGTGGACTCTTGGATCGCTCTCGCACGGCGGCACGCGCTGCTGATCCTCTTGGTGTTGCTGAACCTCGCTGCGGCGACGTTCGTTTCTGTAGATCTTGCGCGCCGCCTGCGGTCGCCCGTTCTGCCTCAGGGTGGTGGCATTGTAGCGACCTTGCCGGTGCGTGTGCCATCCCCGACACCCTTTCCCACTCCGGTCCTGCTGCCTACGGC